>CANRCH010000044.1 GCA_947629065.1 uncultured Aliarcobacter sp. | reverse complement strand
CTGTTGGCTGAAGTGATTCAACAATAGAACTAAGAGGTAAAATATATTTTTGATCTCCAACTCTTATATCAAGACCATCAAGAATTGCAAGAGTTAAAGGAAGCATAATTGTAATAACTGTACCTTTTCCTAATTCTGTATCAAGCTTAATTATTCCACCTAATTTATGAATATTTGTTTTTACAACATCCATTCCAACACCACGACCTGAAATATCAGTTATTTGATCAGCTGTTGAAAGCCCTGCTCCAAAAATTAGAAGAGCCTTATCGTTGTGAGACACACTTGCAAATTGATTTTCATCAATTTGTCCTTTTTCTAGTGCTTTTTGAGCAACTTTTTCACTGTCAACACCTTTTCCATCATCTTCGATTGTAATTATCATTTGACCATTTGCTTGCTCTGCTGAAATACTAATAGTTCCAGTATCGCTCTTTCCAGACTTTACTCTATCTTCAGGCATTTCAATACCATGATCTAAAGAGTTTCTAATAATATGCATTAAAGGATCTGTTAATCCTTCAATCATTGCTTTATCAATTTCAACATTATCTCCATAATGTTTAAATTCAACTTTTTTACCAAGTTTTTTAGAAATATCTCTCACAACTTTTGGGAATTTTGAATAAATAGAATCCATAGGAACCATTCTAATACTCATAATACTATCTTGCATATCTCTAATATGTCTTTCAAGAAGTTCTAATCTTTCTAAAACTGAATTTCTTGTTTTTGTTTCATCAATTGTTGATGAAAATTGAGTAAGCATAGCATTTGTTATAACTAAATCTCCAACACTATTCATAAGTAAATCAATTTTATCAAGATTTACTCTAATACTATTATTACTATTTGCAAGAACTTTTTTACTTTCATCATCAGCTTTTTTTTCAGCTCTTGGTCTTCTTGGAGTTTGTGCTACTTGCTCTTTTGTTTCAACTTTTGGAGTCTCACTTTTTTCTACAGCTACAGTTTTTACTGTTTCTTTAATTACTTCTTCTTTTATATCATTAGTTTCCATAACAGCATCTGGTGTAATTGCTGGAACATCATCAAAGAAACCAAAGTTTTCTTGATCATCTGGTATTTTAAAATCATCTTCACTAATAGTATCGCTTAACGCTTCAAGTTTATCATCAAAAAAACCATAAGATTTTTGGTCTTCTAAATCATCATCAACAAAAAATCCATAAGAATCATCATCTTCATCTATTTGTGCATTCATATCATCATCAAAGAATCCAAAATTATCACTATCTGATATTTCAACATCTTTAGTAGCTTCAACTTTTACAACTTCATCTTTAGCTTCAATAACTGGCTCTTCTTTTGCCTTAGAAACAACAGTTTCCCCACTTGAATACGCACGAATTTCTTCTAGCAAAGCACTTGTTAATTCTTGAAATTTTTCTCTATTTATATCGTTATTTACTTCAAGTTGAAGTATCTCTTTCATTACATCAATACCATCAATTAAAGTCTCTGCCATTTCTGGAATATACTCTATTTTATGGCTTCTTAGTTTATCCATAAGATTTTCAACATCATGTGTAAACTCTGCAAAGTAAGCTAATTCAACACTAGCACCACTTCCTTTTAATGTATGAACATCACGAAACAGTTGTCCCATCTCTTCATCTGTTAAGCTACCATTATTTTCAGCTTCTAAAAGAACATTATCAGCAGATTCAAAAAGTTCTGCAGCCTCTTCTAGAAACATTTCTCTATATTTTGAAATATCAAATGACATGAGAATCCTTTATCTACTTAATACAATATTAACAGCTTTTAGCAACTGATCAGGAACAAATGGTTTTACAATCCATCCTGTAGCACCTGCTGCTTTACCTTTTGCTTTCATCTCATCACTTCTTTCAGTTGTTAGTACCAAAATAGGTTTTTTTAGATATTGTGGAACTTTTCTAAGTTCACTTATTAGAGTTAAGCCATCCATATTTGGCATATTTACATCTGTTATTATTAAGTCAAAATTTTCAGCTTTTGCTTTTGCTAAGCCATCAACTCCATCAACTGCTTCAACTACATCACTATAACCACCCTCGTTTAAAGCGTAGTTCAACATATCTCTAAGCATTGTAGAGTCATCTACTATTAAAAGTTTTGCCATAAAAGCCCCTTGAAATTTTACATTTAAAAAATTATTTATACTATGGTATCGTAAAGATTATTAATTTAGGATTAGATTTTTTGGAAGAAAATTGTTATTTTATAAGATTTAATTAATCCAAAAAGGATTAATTAATACTAAGTTCTATTCTATCTTTTTGTACTTTTAGAACTTTTACTTCTACACTTTGACCAACGCTTACAACATCACTTGCTTTTTCAACTCTTTGTTTTGATAGTTTTGAGATATGTACAAGCCCTTCTCCACCTTTTGCTAAAAGTACAAAAGCACCAAAATCAACAACTCTTTCAACAGTTCCAGCTATTACTTCATCAACACTATAAAGTTTTTCAAAATCAATTTTTTTGCTTTGTTGTGGTGCATTATCAACTATATTTTTAATAAAAGCACAAGCTTCTTTTATACTATTTTTATTTTCACCGCTTACTTTTACAATACCTTCATCTCTATCTAAATCAATATTTACAGAGTATTTTTCGATTATCTCTTTAATTGTTGAACCACCTTTTCCAATTACAAGCATCATTTTAGATGGATCAATTTCAAAGCTTTCAACACTTGGAAGTGCTTTACTATCAACAATATCTTTTGAAGCCTCTTCCATAAGACCTAAAATATGCGTTCTTCCATCTTTTGCTTGGTTTAATGCTTCTTTTAATACATTTAACTCAATTCCACCAAGCTTAATATCCATTTGAAGTGCTGTGATTCCATTTTTTGTTCCAGCAACTTTGAAATCCATATCACCATCGTGATCTTCAAGCCCCATAATATCTGTTAAGATTGAGTATTTATCACCTTCAACAACCATTCCCATAGCAACTCCAGCAACTAAGTTTGAAATTGGAATTCTTGCAGCTTTTAATGCAAGTGAACCTCCACAAACAGTTGCCATTGATGAAGAACCATTTGACTCTAAAATCTCTGAAACTAGTCTAACTGTATCTTTAAAGTTTGAATCTATTGTAGCTTCAAGTGCTTTTTTTGCAAGATTTCCATGACCTAATTCTCTTCTTCCTACTCCAAAAATTGGTTTTGCTTCACCAACACTAAATCCAGGGAAGTTATAATGAACCATAAAGTTTTCCATAGAAGTTGATTTATCTGCTAAAACTTCATACATTTGTCCATCTTTAGCACCAGCGATTGTTCCAACAACAAGTGCTTGAGTTTCACCTCTTGTAAATAGACAAGATGAGTGTGCTGATGGTAAAATATTTGTTTCAATAGAAATTGGTCTTACATCTTTAAGTCCTCTTCCATCGGCTCTTACTTTTTCATTTACAATCATAAATCTTACAAGTTCTCTTTTTACAATACTTACAGCTTCATAAATAGTTGCAAACTCTAACTCTTTTTCAACACAATAATCATTTGCAGCTATTTTTCTAGCTAACTCTTTAAGTTCAACGGCTCTTTCACTTTTTGCTAGTTTTTTAATTGCATCTTTTACATCGTCTGAAAAGTTATCTCTTACATAAGATATTACACTCTCTTCAATTGTAAACTCAACTAAAGGTGCATCAAATTTATCTTTACAAGCAGATTCAAACTCTTTTTCATAAGATGTGTTTGCATTTTTTAGTGCATTTTGTGCAAAAGAGATAGCTTCAACTAAAACATCCTCTTCCATCTCATTTGCATTTAAATCTTTTCCTATAGTTTTCATCTCTATCATTAGAAGTTCATCTTTAGAACCAGCTACATATAAATCTAATGTAGAATTTAATAAATCTTCACTGCTTGGATTAGTTACAAGATTTCCATCTATTTTTGCAACTCTAACACCACAAACAGATTTTTTTATTGGTAAATTTGAAGTATAAAGTGCAGCATTTGCAGCATTTAATGCAATTGTTTGTAAATCAACACTTTTATCAACGCTTAAAACCATAACTGTAATAGTTGTTGGATATACAAAACCTTTTGGGAAAAGTGGTCTTAAACTTCTATCTATTACTCTTGAAGTAAGAGTTTCAAAATCACTTGGTTTTCCCTCTCTTTTTATAAATCCACCAGGAAGTTTAGCAGCAGCATAAGTTTTTTCTATATATTGAACAGTTAATGGCGTAAAATCTTCGCTTACTGGATTATCAAACTCACATACAACTGTAGCTAAAACTACACAATCTCCTACTTTTGCTAAAACTGCACCATTTGATTGTTTTGCAACTTTATCAAATTCAAATATCTCTTTTTGCCCATTTAGTTCTATTTCACAAACTTTTGCCATTTTACTGTCCTTTTTTAATTTTTAATATATCTTCAAACTCTAAATTTGGGAGTTCTTTATAATAATACTCTACTTCAATATAGTGATCTAATTTTTTAACATAATATAAATCATCTGTAATTGCATCAATTGCTTCAATACTTGCACTTGATATAATTGGAGTTGCAACGCTTATTGATTTTACTTTTTGATTAATTACGGTTTTTATACATGCCATCATTACTAAGCCTACATTTATATCTTCATCAACTATTAAAACATTTTTCCCTTCAAAAGATAGATGTTTTGCCCCATCTCTAAATCTATTTCCTTGATCTTTTAAATCATATTCAAAAATATTTTTTGATTGATAATAGATATAATCTATATTTATATCAAAAGATTTTATAAGCTCTTCATGAATAAATACATCTTCATACTCTGTTACAACTGCTATTTCACACTCTTCGTTGTTTGGTGCATAAATTTTTTTGTTTAAAATTATATCAAATTCAGAGTTTAACTCTTTTGCTATATCTTTAGCTATTTCATAACTATTATAAGAGCTTGATAATACTATCCATTCCTCAAGTTTCATACCATCGATTGGTAACTCTTCAATAAGTTTTTTTGTTGCTTCAAATCTATTTTCAAAAAATATATTAGTTGAGCTCATTTTTATTATCTTTTGTAATATATTTTTGTTTTATTCCACCAAGTGGTTTTAATATTAGTTGTGCGTAAACTATAGTTTGTTTATGACTATCATACTCTTTTCTTGATTGATTATATCTACTTCTTGGAGTTATCTCTTTTTCAACTTTTAAATCTAAATTCCAACAACTATCATCAATATTAATTCCAATTCCTTGTCTATTTCTTACATTCTCTTTAATATCATAGTTTTCATAATATGAAAGCTTATAATCTTTTGCAACTTTGTATGATGCTTTATATCCATAAGACTCATCATTATCTCTATTATTAAACTGATTATCTGTACTTTTAGATTTATAATAGTTTGCACTTAAAGTAAAATCATTGTAGTTTAAACTTAAGTTATTACTACTTTCAACTATTGTTCTATCTTGCATATTATACGTAACTCTTGAAGAAATTGATCCATAATCATGATTTAATTTAAGATAATTTTCTAAATCTTGAGCTTTAAACTCATCAAAGCTATCATACATAATTGATTGAGAGATTTTATGATTTACAATCTGTTTTGTAGTCTCTTTGTTATATAAAGATTGATTTAAAGATAGTTTTATCTGTTTATTATCTTCAACTATTGGAAAATCTCTTAGTTCTTTATACTTATTTGCATTATCATTTTCTGTTAAAGTTATACCTCTTATATCTCCATCTTTTTTTAGATTTCTTGGAATATCATAACTTGCTTTTAAATTCATTGTATGAATATAGTCCGTATAAGGTCTAATTAAATCACTTCCAAGAAAGAATGAAGTTTTGTTTTGTAAAAGAGTTGCATCATCATATTTAAATTGTGATTTACTATAATTATATTTTGTTAGAGTTGAACTGTTATCAATTCCTACAAACATATAGTCATCTAAAATATTTTTACTATATGAAAGAGGAAGATTTAAAGAATAAATATCTGCATTTAATCCTTCTTTTCTATAGTAGTTTGTATATCTAGCGTCTAAAGAGTATAAAAGTCCTTCTAAAAGTAGCTCTTTATTATATGAGTGAAGCTGAATTTGTGGTAGTTCTTGTAGGGTATTTTTATTTGATTTTTTACTTACATCAATATAATATTTTCCATAAATTCCACCATAATAGTTTGGTGTATTATAAAAGTAGTTTATTTTTGATTCAACTTTTTTATCTGTAGATAAGTCATCATCTTCTAAAGTAATGTATTCAACATCATTTAAGTATGTAAGTTTTGTATAAAGCCCATCACTATGCTCTTTTTTGTTTTTACTTAAGATATTTTCTCTTTGATATTTTAAATCAACTCCATAGTGTTCAGAATTTTCAATACTCTCTTTTCTTCTATACTTACTTTTCTCTTTAAAATATCCTGTTTTAATTTCAAGCATAGAATCAGGTGAATCTGCATATCTAAACTTTGAATAAACTCCAGCACCTCTTAAGTTTCTCATTTGAGGAGTTAATTCTAAATCATAATTTGGTGCAAGTGCAAAGAAAATTGGTTGTGAGTAAAATAGACCTTCACTTTTAGAGTATCCAATAAATGGTAGAAGAAGTCCTGTTCTTCTTGTTGTATCTGTTGGAAATCCCCAATATGGTAGATAAAATACAGGTATATCTTTAAAATATAGTCTTGGATTATATGCATTTATCCACATATCTTCTGTATCATAATCAGCACTTGAAGTTCTAATACTCCAAGCTGGATCAACACAATCACAAGAAGAAATTATTGTTCCATCAAGTTTTATTAACTCTTTTTCTTTATTTGATTCTTTTGAATTTACCCAAATTCCATTATCTTTTTGCATAAGAAAAACAGGTGTTTGTGTAGCATTTTCATTTTTTAAATCAACTAATGCATAATCACTTTGTGTTTGAATATTATTATCTTTTATAACCAAAACATCACCAAAAAGCTCTACAATTTCACTGTTTTGTTTAAATATAGCCTTAGAAGCACTTAAATAATATGTTGGAGAGTATATAACTACATCACCAGTTGCAGTTATAATATTATCACTTGAATTTACAACATCTTTAGCCAAAAGTTGAAACTTTTCATCTTTATATTCAGCGTTTGCTAAAAGTAAACTAGAACTTACAATTATAGAGCATACAATTTTACGCATTTACCACCAACGTTTTTCCTGTAAAATCATGGAATGTTCTTCTTCCATCATTAAAAAATCCGATTAAAAAACCAACATAGAAGAAAATTTCTGAAAAGAATCTTCCAACAGCTCTTAAGAAAGCTTGGAAAATATTAACTCTTCCCCAATGATTTGCATCTATAACTCTTATTTTAGTTACCATTTTACCAATAGTAGCACCAAAATACCAAACAAAAAATGTATGATACGAAACCTTTAAAAGCATAATTGGAGTTGCTAAAGTTGTAGCTAACAAAGTAAATAACTCTCCACTATTATTAGCCGATGCCATAACCACATCCCAATATGCAAATAAAATTATCAAACTTACAATTAAGTCATCTATAATGTAGGCAAATGCCCTACTTCTCATAGTTGCTAATTGTAAATTATCAGAATTGCTATTTTGCATATTTTTACTTTAATGCCTGATATGCAATATCAGTTCTGCATTTTTTACCTGCAAAATGAACTTGACCACATAGTGCATAAGCTCTATTTCTTGCCTCTTTTATACTATTTCCAGTTCCTACACAAACTAATACTCTTCCACCTGTTGCAAATAGTTTTCCATCTATTTTTTCAACTCCAGCAAAAGAGATATGAGAGTTGTTTTTTAAATCACTATCAACAATATTATCAATAATGATTTCAGCTGCTTTACTTGAACTATATGGATAGTTCTCACTAGCCATCACAACACCAACTGCAAACTCATTTTTTATTTTAATATCTAATTTATCAAGTTGTTTTGTAGCACCATAGTAAAATAGTTCAGATACAGGTGATTCAAGAAGTGGCATTAAAATTTCGCACTCAGGATCTCCAAATCTTACATTATATTCTAAGATAATTGGCTCACCTTTTACAACCATTACTCCAATAAATAAAACTCCTTCAAAAGGTGCACCTTCAGCTTGCATCCCTTTTAAAGTTGGTTTAATTACTCTATCTTCTATTTTTTTATAGATTTCATCATTTACAAGTGGTGTTGGAGCATAAGCACCCATTCCACCAGTATTTGGTCCAGTATCACCATCCCCTACTCTTTTGTGATCTTGAGCTGCTGGTAAAACTTTATAGTTTTCTCCATCACAAATAGCAAAAACAGATAGTTCATATCCATCTAAAAACTCTTCAATAACTACATTTGTTCCTGCATCACCAAAAGAGCTACCATCTAGCATATCTAAAGCAGCTTGTTTTGCCTCTTCTTTACTTTGTGCAATAATTACACCTTTTCCAGCACAAAGACCATCTGCTTTTACAACTATTGGAGTATTTTGCATACTATCTATAAAGTTTAAAGCCTCTTCTTTGCTAGTAGTTTCTATAAATGCTGCTGTTGGTACATTGTATTTTTTTAGAATATTTTTCATATAAGCTTTTGAACCTTCAAGTTTTGCAGCACCTGCTGTTGGTCCAAAAATTACTAAATTATGTTTTCTAAATATATCAACAACACCATCTACAAGTGGAGCTTCTGGTCCAACTATTGTTAAATCAATGTTATTTTCTTTTGCAAAGAGTGCAAGTTTTTCATAATCAGTTATATTAATATTTGTTCCCAAATCTGAAGTAGCACCATTTCCTGGCATAAAATATAAGTTATGAGATTTTTCTTTTGTTAATGCTAATCCAATAGAGTACTCTCTACCACCACTTCCAAGTATTAATATATTCACAATTATTCCTTTTAATATAAAATAAAACCCAAGGTAGCCGATAACCAAAAAATGGCCCTATAAGCCAAAAACTTACTCTAAAGAATACTTTAGGAGCGTAAACAAATGAAACACTGCACACCGTATAACTATTTTGAGTAAAAAATATTTTTAAAGGGACCCTCAACATTGGAAATCCCGAACTACTTAGGCTTGGATATTTTAACTAAATTATCTTTAAAATTAAGAGTTGAAATCTTCTAGTGCTAATTTTACACAATCTTCAGCACTTGTAGTTTCACTTATTTTATATTTTATATGTGATGGTAAGAATTTTGCAGTTGTTCTTCCAATTACAACTGCTTTAAAAGATTCATCCCATGAAAAGTGCTTAAAAAAGCACTCTACACTTGAAGGCGAAGTGAAAATTATAGTTGAGTTTTTTTCAAGATTTTTAATAGACAACTCTTTTTTACAAGATGTTTGATAAGCTACAATCTCTTTTATATCTATGCCATTTTCTCTTAATATTTCAGGCAAATTTGATACAGTTTTTTTTGCTTTTATATATAATACTTTTTTATTTTTTAAGTGTGGAATTAGTTCATTTGCAAAATCATTTCCATGACCACTATTTCCAACAAAAGCAATATTTGCACCATATTCTTTTGCAACATCTGCTGTTTTTGGAGCTATTAAATATGAAGGAGTTTTTTTCCAATTAATACCATTTTCTTCTAGTGAAAAAATAGCATTTTTTGAAGTAAAAACTAAAGCATCAAAAGAGTTACAATCAACACTATATTTTAAACTCTCTATGCAAAAAACTTCTAAGTTTTCAACTCCATTAAATTTTTGATTATTAAGTAGATATATTTTTGCCATATTAATCTCTTTCTAAATACTCTTCATCTCCAACACCACTATTTTTACCTCTTGCAACAACATGAATTGGAGTTCCTTCAAAGTTAAATTGTTCTCTTAAAAAGTTAATCAAATATCTTTTATATGAGTAGTGAAGAAGACTTGGTTTATTCATAACAAGTGCAATTCTTGGTGGTCTTGAACTAAATTGTGTAGTATAATATATCCTTAAGTATGCACCATTTGGACTTGGGAGTGCGTGTCTACTAACTGCTTCTTCAATAACTCTATTTAGTTGCGAAGTTGGAATTCTTTGGATATAGTTTTCAAAAATATCAATTATTTTATCTTTTAATCTTTCAATACTTCTTCCTGTTTTTGCTGAAACTGCGATAATTGGAGCATAAGATAAAAATCTAAATCTTCTTCTAATCTCCTCTTCCATTTTTTGGAAAGTATCCATATTTTCATCCCATTTATTTAAAACAATAATTGTTCCTAATCCATACTCATCTACAAGTCCTGCAATTTTTTCATCTAAATCTGTTAATTCTCTTGAAGCATCAAGAACAACCAAAGCAACATTTGCCTTTTCAAGCATCTCTTTAGTTCTCATTAAAGCGAATTTTTCAATTCCCTCTATGCTTCCTCTTCTTCTAAGTCCTGCTGTATCAACAAAAGTAATCTCTTTTTCTTTATAGCTATATTTTTCATCCACTGGGTCAATAGTTGTTCCAGCAATTTCTGATACAACTGATCTTTCTTCACCTAAAATAGCATTTAAAATTGATGATTTTCCAACATTTACTCTTCCAATTATTGCTACATTTATAGCTGAATCATCGAAATTTTTTTCATTTTCGCTATTTTCTACTTCATCTTGTATAAAATTATCTTCTTCAAACTCATCAAATTCATCTTCATTTAATCTTTTTTCTTCTTCAAGTCTTAATCTCTCAAGAGTTTCTGGATTTTCAGGAAGTTTGTCATAGATCCACTCATAAAGTTTTTTTGTTCCACGATTATGTGAAACTGAGATTCCAAAAAGGTTTTCATCGCCTATTCCAAACTCAAAAAACTCCCAAAGTCTTTCAAGTTCTTTGTCATTGTCAATTTTATTTACAACAAGTGCTAGTTCTTTTTTCAGTCTTAGTAGTTCATAAAAAAGCTGTTTATCTTTGTCATCTGGGATATTTTTCCCATCTACCATAAATAGGATAATATCTGACTCTTTTGCAGTTTCAATAGCTTTTCTTTTTACATTTGAAAAAATAGCATCATTTGTATCATCAATTCCTCCTGTATCAAGAAGTAATGCACTTCTATCAAGAATCTCTATCTCATTTTTTCTAATATCTCTTGTTGTTCCTGCAAGTTCCGAAACAATAGCTATTCTTTTGTTTGATAATCTATTAAAAAGTGAAGATTTTCCAACATTTGGCTGACCAATAAGTGCTATTTTTTTTAAATTTTCCATATAAATATATCCTAAAATAATGTAAACTAAAAAAGGTATTGACTTTTGAGCCAATACCTTTTGTCATACTAAAAAGAGTGTTTAGTATAATCCAAATTTTCCTTCAGCGTTTGCTTTATAAAGAACTCTTAAATTATCATCTTTATCATAGAAAACTTTGAATTGTGCAGTTGAATTTTTTAAATCAATTAAAGCTTCTTCTATATCAATTGGTTTGTATGAAGTTAATCTTTGTGGGATTATCTCATCTTCAAATTTTTCTAACTCTAAAGCAATTTTATCTTGAATCTCTGTAGATTCACTAAATTTAGTAGCCTTATGAGCTGTTATTTTGTCGTTGTGTCTTCTTAAAACTTTTGATACTCTATCTGTTGCAATATCAATTGCAGCATATAAATCTTTATCTTTTTGACTAATTACAACTGTATCAATATTTGCAATATTTAGTGCAAATTCAAAAGTAAACGAACTTTTACCTTTTTTCTCATCAGCTGTTACAGTAGAAGTTACTGAAATAATATCTAAATTATATTTTTCAAATGTTTCTATCGAACTATTTATATAATCTTTAATTGCATCTGTTAATTTAATGTGTCTACCTACGATACTTGTGTTCATATCTTCTCCTTATTTAGTAATA
>CANRCH010000043.1 GCA_947629065.1 uncultured Aliarcobacter sp. | reverse complement strand
AATTTCAAACTATTTAGTATAGCAATTAAAAATCTACTTGATAATGCAATAAAATACTCTACAAATGAAAAAGTAGAAATAAAAAACATAGGCGAAGATTTATACTTTATAAATGATGGAATTGCTCTTGAAGGTGAGTTTGAAAACTATTTAGAACCTTTTGTAAAAAAAGGAGATACAAACTCTTTTGGCTTGGGACTTTATATTGTAAATACTATTTTAAAGGCAAACTCTTATAAACTTCTATACAAATATGAAGATAATAAAAATATATTTATCTGCAAAAAGGATTAAAAATAGTTTATGATATAGCAGTAGTTGGAGCAGGTGCAAGTGGCTTGATGTTTGCTTCACAAATTGATACAAAAAAGTATAAAAATATCTGTTTAATAGATACAAACTCTAAAATAGGGCAAAAAATCAAAGTTTCAGGTGGAGCAAAATGCAATATCACAAACGAATTTATCTCTAAAAATAGCTATTTAGGTGATACAGATTTTGCGCAAAATATTTTAGAACAGTTTACAAAAGATGATTTAATAGCTTTTTTAGGTAAAAATAGAGTTTTTGTAAACTTAAAAGAGAATCTTGTAAAAGGTGCATATTTTTGTAAATCTTCACAAGAAGTTATTGATATGTTTTCACTTCTTACAACAAAAGTAAAAAAGTTTTTAGACACAAAAGTTTTAGATATTTCATATAAAAATGGTTTTAAAATAGAGACAAACAAAGGGCTAATTGAAGCCAAAAAAGTGGTTATTGCAAGTGGTGGATTATCATTTGCTACTTTAGGAGCTTCAAGTATTGCATTTGATACAGCACAAAAATTTGGACACACTATAAACACTCTAACCCCTGCACTTGTAGGTTTTACCGTACAAAAAGAGCAGTTTTGGTTCAAAGATTTAAGTGGACTTAGTCTTGATGTAAATATATTTGTGGAGAATAAAAAAATAGAGGGAAGTTTGCTTTTTGCACACAAAGGTTTTAGTGGACCAGCTGTTTTAACATCATCTCTTTATTGGAAAAAGGGGAAAATAAAAATAGATTTTTTGCCAAAAGATAAACTTGAGAATTTCTATAAATCAAACAAAAAAATAAGCACAGTTTTACCTCTACCAAAAAGATTTCTAGAAGAGTTTTTAAACTCAATAAATCTTGAAGATAAAGCAATTTCAACTCTAAATGAAGAGGAAAAAACAAGATTAAATCTTCTAAAAGCTTATGAATTCGCACCTGCAGGAAACTTTGGATATACAAAAGCAGAAGTTACAAAAGGTGGAATTTTTACAGATGAGATAAACCAAATAAGCTTTGAGAGTTTAAAACAAAAAGACTTATATTTTATTGGAGAGTGTTTGGATTTAACAGGAGAGCTTGGTGGATTTAATTTTCAAATGGTTTTTGCACAAGCTTTTTTATGTGCTAAAAGTTTAAATTCAATATAATAAAAGAAAATTTTAAAAAGTGATAATATGAGAATAGGATTTATAGGCGATATAGTAGGACGTCCAGGAAGAAAAATAATTAAAGAAAATTTACAAAGATTAAAAAAAGAGTTTGAAATTGATTTTGTAATTGCAAATGGTGAAAATGCAAGTCATGGTTTTGGTCTTACAATTGATAGTGCAAAAGAGCTATTTTCTAGTGGAATTGATTTAATAACTGGTGGAAATCATAGTTTTGATAAGAAAAAAGATTTAAAAGTTTTACTTGAAGGTGGAGATGTTTTAAGACCTGATAACTATCCAGATGGTGTTCTTGGAAGTGGTATTAAAATTTGTGAAGTTATAAAAGATGAAAAAGTAGAAAAAATGGCTGTTATAAATTTAATGGGACAATTTTCAATGCCATTGGTTGAAAATCCGTTTAATTGGGCTACAAAGCTTGTAGAAAAACTACATAATGATGGAGTAAAAAATATTTTTATAGATTTTCATGGTGAGGCAACAAGTGAAAAAAGAGTGATGCTTATGATGTTTAAAGATAAAGTTAGTGCAATTTGTGGAACTCACACTCATGTTGGAACTGATGATTTACAAATCTTTGAAAACACTGCATATTTAAGTGATATTGGCTTAACTGGATGTTATGACAATGTTATTGGAATGGATGCAAAATCACCAATAGAAAGGGCAACCACAGGAATTGGAAGTCATTTTGAAGTTCCAAATACATGTTTGGCAATTTTACAAATGATGGTTGTTGATATTATTGATGGAAAAGCACAAAATAGTTTTAAAATAAAAAAACTATCAAACAAAAATGACTTAATAATTAGTGAAGCTATTGTTTTATAAATATTTAGCTAAAATCAAAAATATTTGCTTAAAAAAGGGTATTTTAAGATGATTATAATTCCTCAAACAAAAGGTGGAGTTGGAAAATCCACGGTTGCTATGCAAGTAATTGCACCATATTTATATAAAAAACATGGAAAAAAAATTACTTATATAGAGATTGATGATGAAAATAACGATTCACAATCTTTTACAAGAACTGAAATTGTAAATAAAAGAATGCTTGGAACAAACAAAATAAATGAGTTAGATGAGCTTATTTTAATGGATGACAACCATCAAGTAATAGTTGATGTTGGTGGAAATAAAACATCTTCTTTGGTTCTTGATGAGATTAAAAAAGTTGGAAGTTTTGGAAATGTAAAGTGGATTATTCCTTTAGGTGATGGTGAACTTGATGGAAAA
Organism: uncultured Aliarcobacter sp.; assembly: GCA_947629065.1. Lineage (GTDB taxonomy): Bacteria > Campylobacterota > Campylobacteria > Campylobacterales > Arcobacteraceae > Aliarcobacter. The sequence continues at coordinate 9,596 of CANRCH010000043.1, read as the reverse complement.
AATGCAATTGCAACTATGAAAAAGATTAGAAAAATAGAGAAAAATCCAGAAGAAAATATGATTTTCGCACTTACACGTGCTATTTCTATGGAAGAAGATTATTATAGTGAGCAGTTTATAAACTTTTTTGGACACAAATATCTTGACTCAAACTCAGTTATTTGTGATTTTCTAAAAAGCCCAAAATATTTTCCTGTACAAAATGATAAAATAATTACTATGAGTAGATATTTAGGAAGCACAGTTTGGGAAATGGCTTATAATAATACTGATTTTGCTACAAAAGCTATTGAAGCAAAAGAGCTAGGAGATATTGAAGCTGCTAGAAAATATCTATTTTTTAGAAGAATACAAACAGAAGCAAAAGATTATGTTTTAAATACTTTAAATAGAATTTTTTGTGATTTAGATAGATGGATAGATATTAAAAAATGAGTGATATGAGTTTTAAACAGGCAAAAGAGCTTGTTGAACGAATGGAATTTAGTGAAATTGCATTAAAAAAGACTCTAACAAGTATTGAAAGTGCAACAAACAATTTTGAAAAAACTTTAAATGAGCAAGAAAATATTTTAAATAAACTACCAAATGCTAATAAAAAACTAGCAACAATGCAACTAGCGGTTGCTTTAAATATTGGTTTGATTATTGGAATATTAATTGGAAAATATTTGATTTAAAACTAAAATTAATAAGCGAAGAATGAGAAATGACAAATAATAAACAAGAAAAAATAGTATCAATGTTTAATAACATAGCCTCAACTTATGATAAAGCAAACAGAGTTTTATCTATGGGAATTGACAAAAGTTGGAGGCACAAAGCTTGTAGTAAAACTTTTGAAATTTATGGAAAAAATAGAATTGAAAAAATAGTAGATGTTGCTTGTGGAACAGGTGATATGATTCTTTTTTGGAAACAAAACGCAAGTAAAAAAAATATTATTTTAGAAAATATTGTAGGAGTTGATCCAAGCGTTGGAATGATGGAAGTTGGAAAAAAGAAGCTTCCTGAAGTTGAGTTTATTGAAGCTTTTGCTACACAAATGCCTTTAGAAAACGAAAGTGCTGATATAGTATCTATTTCTTATGGAATTAGAAATGTTGTACAAAGACAAGAAGCTTTTTTTGAGTTTGCAAGAGTTCTTAAAAAAGGTGGTTTGGTTGTGATTTCTGAGTTTACAAAAAACCAAAAAGAAAATCCACTTGATCATTTAACAGCTTTTTATATGGATAAAGTTTTACCTGTTGTTGGTGGAATTATCTCTAAAAACAAAGAGGCATATAGATATTTACCAGATAGTATAGATGAGTTTTTAACTACAAAAAATCTATGTTTAGAGCTTGAAAAGGCTGGGTTTGAAATAGTTTATACAAAAGCATTTTCAATGAAAATTTCAACACTAATAATTGCAAGAAAATTATAGATGAATCCAATTAGCGTAAGCTTTTTAAATAATCAAATAAAATCTCTTCTTGAAACAACTTTTATGCAAGTTTATGTTGAAGGAGAGATTTCAAATTTAGTCACACATAGTTCTGGACATATATATTTTTCAATAAAAGATGAGAACTCAACACTTTCTTGTGTTATGTTTAAAGGAAATGCAAGATTTTTGAAATTTCAACTAGAAAACAATCAAAAAGTTGTTATTTCTGGGAATATTACAGTTTATGCACCAAGAGGAAACTATCAGCTTCTTTGTTCAAAAATAGAGCCAAGCGGGATTGGAAGTTTAGCCTTAGCATTTGAACAGCTAAAAACAAAACTTTACGCAAAAGGTTATTTTGAACAAAATATAAAAAAAACTCTTCCTAAATATCCAAAAAAAATAGCAATTGTTACAAGCCCAACGGGAGCTGCAATTGAAGATATGAAAAAAGTTGCTAGTTTTAGATGGAATTTATGTGAATTAATCTTAGTTCCAACATTGGTTCAAGGAAATGAAGCAGAGTTTGATATTGGAAGAAGTATAAAATTTGCAGACTCTTTAAACTGCGATATTATGATTGTAGGACGAGGTGGGGGAAGTATTGAAGACTTATGGGCATTTAATAGTGAAGTTGTAGCAGATGCAATTTTTGAAGCAAAAACACCAATTATCTCAGCCGTTGGACACGAAAGTGATATATTAATAAGCGACTTTGTAGCAGACATAAGAGCTTCAACTCCATCAAATGCAATAGAGATTGCCTTACCTGATAGAAATGAAAATTTAATGCTAGTTGATAGTTTTATTTATACTTTTGAAGATAGATTAAAAATTATTTTAGATAAAAAAGCTTTAGAGTTAAAAAACCTAAAATCACTTTTTGAGCAAAACTCAATCCCTTCAAAAATAGAAGCAATTGCTTCTCAAATCAAACTTTTAAAATCATCATTTCACTCAACTATGTTTCAAAAATTTCAAATTTATGAAAATAGTTTAAATAGTTTAAAATCAAACTATATTTTAAATAATCCGCAAAATAGACAAAAAGATGGATTTGTACAACTATCAAAAAATAGTAAAATAGTAAATCTTGAAGATTTAAAAGAGCAAGACTTAATTGAGCTTCAAACGGCAAAAACAGTAGCTTTTTGTAGGGTTGAAAAGATTAATAAAGAAAATATATTTTAAGTATAGAATAGATAAAATAGAGCAATTATTGTAATTATAAAAAAGGGTTTTAAATGGAAAATAACGAAGACAAAGTACAAAATTCAGCAAATACTTTAGAGTATATGACATTTGAACTAGGAAAAATGAGATATGCAATTGAGCTACCTAAAATTAAAGAGATTCTAACATATCCTGATAATATCACAACTCTTCCAAACACAGATGCATGGGTAAAAGGTCTTATTAACTCAAGAGGTGAAGTTGTTCCAATTTTAGATATTAGAATTAAATTTAATACAGGTGAAATTGTTTATGATGAAAATACAACGATTATTACAGTTATAACTGATGATAAAAGAATGATTGGAATTGTTGTAGATAAAGTTGATGATGTTCAAAGACTTGATACTAGCTATTTAGCACAAGTTTCAGAAATGGGTTCTGGAATTCCTTCAAAATATCTAAAAGGTTACATTAGATTAGAAAATAATCAAATGCTTGTAATTATGGATATTGAAAAAGTTGTTGCAAAGAGTGAATTAGAAGATTAATATGAATATAAACAAGGAGCTTTTAGAAAAATTTACACTTTTATATGTTGAAGATGATGATGTTATTAGAACTGAATTATCTTCAATTTTATCAAATTTTTTCAAAAAAGTTTTTGTTGCAAGTGATGGAAAAGAGGGACTTAGAACATATTTAGAGAATAAAGATAGTATTGATATTATTTTAACAGATATAAATATGCCACTTTTAAATGGTTTAGATATGGTTAAAAAAATAAGATCAATAAAAGACAATGTTCCAGTAATTTTTGCAACTGCATACTCTGATAGTGAGTTTTTAATTGATGCAATTAAAGTAAGAGCTGAAGATTATGTAGTAAAGCCAATAGATATAAAAAAACTAATATCTTATATTGAAGAGATTGTAAATAGACTTCATAATGAATTTTTATTAAATCAACAAAGAGTTGAACTGCTTAAATTTAAAGAGATTTTAGACTCAAATAATATTTTACTAAAAGCCAATAAAGATTTTAAAATCAACTATATAAACACTCTTTTTTTAGAAATAACAAATTTCAAAGAAGAAGAACTTCTATCAAAAGATTTACAAGCTATTATTTTTGATGATGAAAAGCTTTTTATTGAAATAGAAAAAACTTTAAAAGAGAATAAATCTTGGAGTGGAAGATTTAAAATAAACAAAAAAAATGGAAGTTTTTTTCATGTTGAAGCAAATATAATCTCTGATTTTGATGAAAAAGGCAATTTTTTAGGCGTAATTGCTGTTTTAAAAGATATTACAAAAGAGTTAGAACAAAAAAGACAGATGCAATTAGCACTTATAAAAGATAAAAGTGAGATGCTTAAAAAAAATAAAGAGAAGATGATTGAAAAAGAGCTAATAATCAAAGATCTTGAAGTTGAGATTTCACTTTTTAGAAAAAGAGCAAAAAACAAACAAGAAGATGATAAAACAAACTCTTATCAAAAACTTATTTTAGAATTAAGTAAAACAAATAAAGAGTTACAAGAAGAGATTGAAGCATTAGAAAGAGATCTTGTGAATTTAGAAAAGAATTCAAACAATAAAATTGAAGATGAAGTATTAAAACAAAAACTTGAGTATTGGAAAGAACGAGCTAAAAATGAAACTTCAAAACTTGAAGAACTTGAAAGACAAGTTATTGCAAATGTTGATACAAATTTAATTCAAAAGATTTTTAATTAGAAATCAGATTTTTAAAAGTATTGAAGAGTATTTACTCTTCAATTGTTATTTTGTTTACGATAACATCATTTATAGGTTTATCCCCACCATATCTTCCTGTTGTTTTTACAGCTTCAATATCTTTTACAATTTTCATTCCATCAATTACATATCCAAAAATAGTGTGATTTCCATTTAACCAATATGTAGGAACAGTTGTAATAAAAAATTGACTTCCATTTGTATTTTTACCTCTATTTGCCATAGCTAAAATTCCAGCTTTATCAAATACTGCATTTGGTGCAAACTCATCTTCGAAATTTTCACCCCAAATAGACTCACCTCCAGCACCTGTTCCTGTTGGATCTCCACCTTGAATCATAAACTCTTTTATAACTCTATGAAAGATAAGTCCATCATAGTATCCATTTTTTGAGTGAGTAACAAAGTTTTCAACAGCTTTTGGAGCCATTTTTGGTTGTAACTCAACTTTAATAACACCCATATTTGTGTCAAAAACTGCAACTGGATTTTTCTCTATATTTTCATTTGCAAATACAAAAAGTGCAAAAGAAAAAAGAATAGCCAAAATCTTCTTCATAAGCTTTCCTTTTAATTTAGTTTTATAATAAATTAGTATAGTATAATAGCTTTGAAAAATTAATAAAGGAATTTATATATGACTTTTGAAATGTTATACAGCAAAATTCATAGAGCAACAGTAAGTGATGCAAATTTGAATTATGTTGGGTCAATTACTATTGATGAAGAGCTTATGATTGCTTCAAATTTGAGAGTTGGGCAAAAAGTTGATATTGTAAATATAAATAATGGAGAAAGATTTCAAACTTATGTAATTAAAGGTGAGTTTGGGAAAAAAGATATGTGTCTAAATGGAGCAGCTGCCAGAAAAGTTGCTATTGGGGACAAAATTATTGTAATTGCATATGCCTCATATAGTGAAGAAGAGTTAAAAAACTATAAACCAACAGTTGTTTTAGTTGATGAAAAAAATAATATATCTGAAATTGTAAATGAACTTGTAGGAGGTAACTATGTTTGATGGTATTGATTTAAAAAACTTAAACCTTGGGGATATGATAAATAAATTCCAAGATATGGCTAAAGAGCAACAAGAAAAAAGTGCTCAAAACCTTTTTACAGCAAAAGCTGGTGGTGGAATGGTTGAAATTTCAATCAATGGTAATTCTGAAGTTGTTGATTTAAAAATTGATGACTCACTTCTTGAAGATAAAGACTCATTACAAATACTTTTAATCTCTTGTATGAATGATATTATAAAACAAAGTGAAGAGAATAAAAAAAGAATGGCTATGAATTTAATGGGAAATCTTGGTGATTTTGGGAAATTTGGGCAAAAATAGATGAATGAATTACTGAAAAACTTTGAAGAGTTTTTATTAAATAATCTTCCAAAAAGCAACTCTTTTCACCCATATTTTGAAGATGCTTTACAAGATATGTTAAAAGCTGGTGGAAAAAGATTTCGTCCAATGCTACTTTTGAGTGTAGTAAATGCAAAAAATAGACTTCTACTACAAAACGCATATTTTGTTGCACTTGCAATTGAGTTTCTACACACATATTCACTAATTCACGATGATTTGCCTAGTATGGATAACGCAGATTTAAGAAGAGGATTTACAACTTTACATAAAAAATATGATGAAGTTACAGCTATTTTAGTTGGAGATGCATTAAATACACAAAGTTTTAATTTAATTGCTTCAAGTCCTTTACATAATGATATAAAAATAGAGTTAATTAAACTTCTATCAAGTGATGGTGGACTTGATGGTATGATTATTGGACAAGCAATTGATTGCTATTTTGAAAATCAAAAACTTGAACTTCCTAAACTAGAGTTCCTACATCTTCATAAAACAGCAAAACTAATAGCAACAAGCCTAGTAATGGGTGCAACTATTGTTGAATTAGATGATGAAACAAAAGAGAAACTATATAGTTTTGGGCTTGATATTGGATTACTGTTTCAAATTCAAGATGATATTATTGATGAAGTAAAAAGTAGTGAAGAAGCAGGAAAAACAACACAAAATGATGAAAATAAAAACTCTTTTGTAAATCTTTTGGGTTTAGAAGAGGCTAAAAAAAGTGCAGATAATTTGTCTAAAAAATGTTTAGAAAATTTAAATTCATTTGATGATGAGTTAAAAAAATCACTTGAAGAGCTACTTTTAATCTATTTAAACAGACATAATAGTTAAGAAATATAAAGCTTTAGTTAGTTTGACTCAATTTAGATAAAATAATATTGACAAAAAAATAAAAAATGTATATAATTTGGCACTTAAAACTAGCAAGTGCTAAATTTTAAGTTAATTTAATAAATAAATATAATAAAAAGGAAATCTTATGAATTTTAAACCACTAGGAGAGAGAGTTCTTGTTGAAAGAACTGAAGTTGAGAATAAAACGGCAAGTGGAATTATTATTCCAGATAATGCAAAAGAAAAACCACAAACTGCTAAAGTTGTTGCAATTGGAAATAAAATTGAAGATGTAAAAGTTGGAGATACAATTGTTTTCGAACAATATAGAGGAAGTGAAATTAAGCTTGATGGTCGTGATTACCTTATTTTAAACCTAGAAAACATAATGGGAATTATGTAATAAATAAAAACAAACATAATATATAAAAAAGAGAATAAAAAGGAAAGAAAATGCCAAAAGAGATAATATTTAGTGATGACGCAAGAAACAGACTATATAACGGTGTTGCAAAACTAGCAGATGCTGTAAAAGTTACAATGGGACCAAGAGGAAGAAATGTTTTACTTCAAAAATCTTTTGGAGCACCAACAATTACAAAAGATGGTGTAAGTGTTGCAAGAGAGATAGAATTAGCCGATACTTTAGAAAATATGGGTGCACAACTTGTAAAAGAAGTAGCAAGTAAAACAGCAGACGAAGCAGGAGATGGAACAACAACTGCAACAGTTTTAGCACACTCAATTTTTAAAGAGGGTCTTAGAAATGTAACAGCAGGTGCAAATCCAATCTCTTTAAAAAGAGGAATGGATAAAGCTTGTGAAGCAATATTAGCTGAAGTTAAAAAAGCTTCAAGAGTTGTTGAAAATAAAACAGAAATAGAGCAAGTTGCTACAATTTCTGCAAACTCTGATAGTGCTATTGGAAAAATGATTGCTGAAGCTATGGAAAAAGTTGGAAAAGATGGTGTTATTACTGTTGAAGAAGCAAAAGGAATTTCTGATGAACTTGATGTTGTTGAGGGAATGCAGTTTGATAGAGGTTATTTAAGCCCATATTTTGTAACAAATCCTGAAAAAATGACAACAGAGTTCGATAATCCATTTATTCTACTTTATGATAAAAAAATCTCTTCATTAAAAGAGCTTTTACCAATTCTTGAGGGTGTAAATAAAGCAGGTCGTGCACTTTTAATCGTTGCTGAAGATGTTGATGGAGAAGCACTAGCAACTCTAGTTGTAAACAGATTAAGAGGAGCTTTACATATTGCTGCTGTTAAAGCACCTGGCTTTGGTGATAGAAGAAAAGCAATGCTTGAAGATATTGCAGTTTTAACAGGTGGAACAGTTGTATCTGAAGAGATGGGAATGAAACTTGAAACAAGTGATTTAAGCGTACTTGGAACGGCTTCAAAAGTTGTAATTGATAAAGATAATACAACAATAGTTGATGGAAGTGGAAATAAAGATGCTGTATTATCAAGAGTTAATCAAATTAAAGCAGAGATTTCAAATACAACAAGTGATTATGATAGAGAAAAACTTCAAGAAAGACTTGCAAAATTAAGTGGTGGAGTTGCTGTTATAAAAGTTGGAGCTGCAACTGAAACAGAGATGAAAGAGAAAAAAGATAGAGTTGATGATGCACTAAGTGCTACAAGAGCTGCTGTTGAAGAGGGAATTGTAATTGGTGGTGGAGCTGCACTTATTAAAGCTTCACAAAAAGTAAATTTAGATTTAAGTGGAGATGAGTTAATTGGAGCAAATATTGTTTTAAGAGCAATTAAAGCACCACTTAAACAAATTGCTATAAATGCTGGTTATGATGCTGGTGTTGTAGCAAATGAAGTTGAAAAATCAAACAATGAAAACTTAGGATTCAACGCTGCAAGTGGTGAATATGTAGATATGTTTGAAGCTGGAATTGTGGATCCTGCAAAAGTTGAAAGAGTTGCAATGCAAAACGCAGTTTCAGTAGCTTCACTTCTACTTACAACAGAAGCAACTGTAACAGATATAAAAGAAGATAAACCTGCAATGCCTGATATGAGCGGTATGGGTGGAATGCCAGGAATGATGTAAGACTATATAGTTTTACAATATTTTAAAAAGAGAGTGAAAATATTCACTCTCTTTTTTTTTGCTTAAATTTAAACTAAAAACTACAAAAAACTCTTTAATCAACACTTAGATATAATCAAATATTTTATAATAGGGAAAAATATTGTTATTCAGAACTCTCTGTGAGAAAATCTCAGTTCCGAAATCAAAAATAAAAAGGAAAAATATGCAAAAAAAACTGATAAAAATCATAAAAAAGGCTGGAAAAATCTTAAAAAAAGGCTACTACTCAAACAAAGATGTAAATTTCAAAGCAAAAAAAGATTTAGTTACAAAATATGATGTAGCTGTTGAAAACTACCTAAAAAAAGAGTTTAGCAAAGCTTTTAAAGAGTTTAACTTAATAGCTGAAGAGTCAAATAACTCAAAAATAGAGTTCAAAGACTCAATAATAATTGACCCAATAGATGGAACTACAAACTTCGTAAATGGTGTGCCACATACGGCTATTTCTGTTGGAGTTTACAAGGATAAAAAACCATATATGGCTGTTGTTTATAATCCAATTTTAGATGAGTTATATTTTGCTAAAGTTAATAAAGGTGCATTTTTAAATGGAAAAAAACTAAAAGTTAGCACTCAAAATGATTTACAAAAAGCACTTCTTGCAAGTGGTTTTCCATATAGTAGTGGTGAAAATGTCGAAGATTTAAATGATGTTATAAAAAAACTTAAAAATATTTTGCCACATTGTCAAGATATTAGAAGGCTTGGAAGTGCTGCACTTGATTTGTGCTTGGTTGCAAAAGGTGTTTATGAGGGTTATTATGAGATGAATTTAAAAGCGTGGGATGTTAGTGCTGGAGTTTTAATCTTAAGTGAAGCAGGTGGAATGGTTACAAATATATCAGGAGATGATTATGATATATTTAATGATAAATATATTGTGGCATCAAATGGAC
>CANRCH010000042.1 GCA_947629065.1 uncultured Aliarcobacter sp. | reverse complement strand
ATTTTGAACAATAAATATATCTTTTGAAAATAGTTGTGCTTTTAAAAAATCTAATGTTTTTTCAAATGTATCTGAAACTTTAAAACTACTTTTTTCAAAATTTGGATTAAAAAAGTTTCTAAAATCCTCTATAGTTTGAGATAGATATTTAGCAGAGTTATTAATTCTTTCATTATTTTTAAAGAACTCTTCATCACTTAGATTTCCATACTGCTTAAGTAAAACCATTCCACTTGAAGCTGTTGTGATTGTAGATAATGGTTGCCTAAATTGATGTGCAATATTTCCTATCATCTCTCCCATAGTTGCCATTTTAGTCTGTTGATACAGTATTGATTCACCATCTTTTATACTTTGTTTATACTCTTGAAATTTATTTTCAACAAATTTTGAAACATATCTTGAAGCTATCATAAAAATTAAAGAGATAATTAAAGCAATTAAAATAATATTTTTAGTATGATCTTCATACTCGTTTTCAAGTTTCTCCTTAATATCAATTATCTCTAAATTTACATCATTTTCATAAAAAGATGATCCAATTATCCAATTCCATTTTGTAATTGCTTTTATGTAAGTTATCCTATTTGAACTATACTCTATATTTGATTTATCAATTTCTTCTTTGTATCTTATAAAATCATCACCACTTTTTATAGCATTTAAAATATTTTCAGCATAATTCTCTTTTACCTTTTCAAGAATCTCTAATTTTTCTATCTCAATATCTTGAAGATTTTTACTATTTTCAGTAAGACAAACTCCATCATTACTTAATACAAAAATATTACTATTTTTATCTGAATTTATTATTTCAATATAATCAAGTGCTTTTTGCTGTACTAGTTTTTGATACTCATTAAAGTACTCACCACTTCCAATAGCAAGATCAAATGGTTCAAAATATTTATAAAAAGCTACCTTTTTCTCAGATTTTTTTGTAGTTGGATTTTCCCAATAATACTCATCAAATCTTTCACTTTTTTCTTCTATTGTTTTTACAATAGTTTTTACAAAGCTATATCCATGGTCATCTCTATGCTCCAAGAAGTTTTTACCCTCATCCTCTTTATTTGGAATCAGTATTTTATTACCTTTTATATCATCTAGGAAAAAGTACCCTCTTCCATCATTAAATCTTATTTTATCAAGAGCTGTTTTTATAATATCAAGAATTTCTTCTTTGCTCTTACTATTTTTATATTTTTCATATATACTATTTGCAATAGAGTGTGCTTCATAAACTCTTGATTTAATACTCTCTTTTAACTCATTTTCTGTATTCTTTTGTATATTTGTTATGTGAGTATATGCTCTATTTACATCATACTTAATTCTATTACTATTTTCTAAAAAATATTTATTTTCTAAGTTTGATTTTTCATTTTCAAATGAATTCTTACTTTGAAAATAAAAAATTACAATTATTATTAGAGTTATTACAAATATTGCTAATACAGGTACTATTCTAATAAGTTGTAATATTCGTTCTTCTTTACTTTTATTCATATAATTTCTTCTTATTATTTTTTGTTATCTTCTAAATTTATTATAGCTTTATTTAATTTATTTGTAAATTAGAAATATTTGTTATAATTTCACTTTTAATTTTAAAGGAATAAATATGTCAAAAATAGGAATTATCGTTGCTAGTTCAAATAATAATTTAAAACTTGGTTTAAAACTTCAAGAATTAGCAAAAACTGTATCTTGTGAGGCTGAATTAATTAATCTTGTGGATTATAATTTACCACTATATTCTCAAGTAGAAGAAGAGACAAATGGAATACCTGAAAGTGTTCTTGATTTAGCAACAAAAATTATGGATTTAAAAGCATTTATTATTGTTGCACCTGAATATAATGGGGTAATGCCTCCTGTTCTAAATAATGCAATGGCTTGGACTTCAAGAGCTACAAAAAACTGGAGAGATGCATTTAATGATAAAGTTGTTGCACTTGCAACTCACAGTGGTGGAGGTGGACAAAAAGGTCTTCAAGCTATGAGAATAATGTTTCAACACTTAGGTGCAAATATTCTTGCAAGAGAGATTTTAACAACTTATGAAAAACAGTTAAACGATGATAGTGCTGTAAAGATTATTAACTCTTTAGTAAAACTATCAAAAATTTAATCAATCCTTGCACTAGGCTCGTGAATATAGAAGCCTTGTGCATAATCTATTCCTACAAATTCAACTTTATCTAAAATCTCTTTTTTTGATACAAACTCTGCAACAGTTTTAATATTTTGAAGCTTTGCAAACTCTAAAATTGTTGTAACAATATTACAATTATTTTGATCAACCACAAAATCTTTTATAAGCGAACCATCAATTTTTATATAATCAGCTTTCAGCCTAATTAAATATGCAAAATTAGAGTATCCGCTTCCAAAATCATCTATTGCAATTTGGCATCCTAAAGCTCTAAGCTCTTCTATAAAATCATTTACCTCTTTAAAATCAACTATCTCTTCACTTTCAACTAGCTCAAAAACAACTTTTGAACCTATATTAAACTCTTGCAATTTTTTTATAATAAAGTCTCTTAAGTTTTTACTTGCGATATCCTCTAAAGTTAAATTTATACTAAATTCAAAATCTTTATCTTTAAAATATTCAAAAGATTTTTCAATCATTCTTTTTGTTAGAGATATATATTGTCTTGATTTTTTTGCAATATCCAAAAAGAAAAATGGTGAATAAACTTTTCCATCTTCATCAACAAGTCTAACCAAACACTCATATTTTTCTATTTTTTTCGTTTTTACATTATAAATTGCTTGATAATATGGAACTATTCTATCATCTTCCAAAGCTTGTTTAATTTTTAAAGTCCAAGTTCTATTATTCTCATAAATATTTTCTAAACCTAAAGATTTATCATAAATAAAGATATTTTTATTTGTTTTTGAGTATTTTTTTACCATATTTGCACTTTCAATCAAATACTCTTTTGCCTCAAATGAATAAACCGTTCTAAAATCTATATAAATATCTTTATCTTTTAAAACAATTGGATCTTTTACAACAACTTTTATAATTTCTTTTATATTTTGGATAAACTCCTCTTTTACTTCTAAATCACATAAAATTGCAAACTCATCTGAATGAACTCTATAAACATAATAATTTGGATAATTTTTTAGTTCATTTGAAACTCTTTGAGCAATAGTTTGAAGAAGTTTATCCCCTTTAATTTGAGAAAAAAGGTCATTTATTGAACTAAAATCAACTATATCTAAAAGTGCAATTGATGGATTGGTACTAAAATTTATATCTTCAAGAAGTTTATATCTATTTGAAATTTTTGTCACTAAATCTTCTCTTAGTGTTTTTTCTAATTTTGTTGTTTTTTCAACTAAATCTGTAATTTCATGTCTAAAAGATATATACTCTAATATCTCACCATTTTCATTTAAAACAGGGCTTATAATATTATCAACATAATAAAAACTTCCATCTTTTTTCTTGTTTTTTATTTTGCCTTTCCAAGTTTGTTTATCTTTTATAGTCTTCCAAAGATTGCCAAATAACTCTTTATTATCTTCACCTTTTAAAAGACTATGTGGCTTACCCAAAATTTCATCTCTTGAGTATTGAGCAATATTTACAAAATTATCATTTACATAAGTAATATTTCCTCTTAAATCACCTTTTGAAACCACATTATGAGCTTCAGCTGCTTTGTAATATTGTCTTAAAATATGATTCTCTTTTCTTAAAATTTCCAATTCATTATTTGTATCAAAAGACATTTGCTTATAAACCTTATTAAGTATTTTTATCAGAAGATTATACTAAAATAATTTTATGTTATTATTAAGAATATAGGAGTTTATATGGATTTAACAAATATTAGAGGTAAGTACACTACAAAGGGATTTGATATAAATAATTTAGATAAAAATCCATTTAAACAGTTTGAAATTTGGTTTAAAGATGCAATAGATGAAAAACTTCCTGAACCAAATGCTTTTTCTCTTGCAACCGTTGGAAAAGATTTAATGCCAAGCCTTAGAACCGTATTATTAAAGATATTTGACGAGAAGGGTTTTGTATTTTTTACAAATTATGAGAGTAAAAAGGCACATCAAATAGAAGAAAATCCACAAGTTGCAGCTCTGTTTACTTGGCTAATTCTTGAAAGACAAATTAAAATAGAGGGAAAAATAGAAAAAATTTCTAAAATGGAGTCTTTAAAATATTTTCTATCAAGACCAAAAGGTAGCCAACTTGGAGCTTGGGTTTCAACTCAAAGTCAAGTTATCTCAAGTAGAGCACTATTAGAGCAAAAATTTGAAGAAGCAAAACAAAAATTTTTAAATAAAGAGATACCAATTCCATCTTTTTGGGGCGGATATATTATTAAACCAATAAGAATTGAGTTTTGGCAAGGTGGAGATGATAGGCTTCATGATAGATTTTTATATGAACTACAAAATGATGGTTCTTGGACAATTTCTAGACTTGCACCATAATTTTTATTACATTTTGACATATTTTTAAGGCTTATTAAAAAAATCTACTATAATAAAATAAAAAATAGGATTTTAATATGATTTTAGGAAAATGTCCAAATTGTAATGCAAATGTAATTGCAATAAAAACAACTGCAAGAAATCAAAATGTGAATCTGTACACTTGTGAAAATGCAAAAAAAGAGCATGATGATTCTGGTCAATTTGTATTTACAAATGATTCATCTTGTAACTTTAGAGTCTATTCAAATGTTTTTTTAAGATGGAATAAAAAATCATTTTCAAAATTTGAAATGAAAAATCTCTTGGATAAAAAAGAGATAAAAATAAGACTTCATGGAAGAAAAGGAACTGGTGAATATTTTAAATATGTTGTATTGGATTCAAATTATGGTGTTTCTATTTTATGGGATGAAGAGGTAGAAAACGAATTATAGAGATTTTTAGAAAATCTCTATAGTATTTTTCCCTAATCTTTTAGCTTCATACATAGCTGTATCAGCTTGTTTTATTAAATCTTTTATACTTACACTATCATCACTAAACAGAGTTATTCCTATACTAGCTGTTGCAATGTTTTCATGCCCATCAATTTGCTTAATTCCATTTAAAGCATCTTGAATCTTTTTAGCTAAATAAATAATATTTCTTCTGGCATCATCTTTTGTATTTCCTACATTATCAAGCAAAATTACAAACTCATCTCCACCAACTCTTGAAACTGTATCTTCATCTCTTAAGCACTCTTGCATTTTTTTAGCAACACTTATTAATAAAATATCTCCAATATCGTGTCCATATTTATCATTTACCTCTTTAAAATTATCAAGATCAATAAAAATAAGCCCACCAATAATTTTATGCCTAATAGCTTTTTTAATAGCGTGTTCAATTCTATCTACAAGCAAAAGTCTATTTGGAAGAGCTGTTAAATTATCGTGAGTTGCTTGATACTCTAATATTTTTTCTTTATCCTTAATTTTTCCAATATCAAAATATTGTCCTAAATAGTGAGTAGTTTTATCTTGACTATTTTTAATGGCATTAATTGTTGCTTTTAATGGAATTATCTCATCATTTGCTTTTTTATTATATAGTTCACCTGTCCAAAAACCATCTATTCTAATATTATTCCACATATTCTCAATAAATTTAATATCTTGATGTGCTGTTTTAAACATTCTTGGATTTTTACCAAGTACTTCATCTTTTTCATAACCCATAATTGAGCAAAATGATTGATTAACTTTTACAATATTACCTTTTGTATCAGTTATAATCATAGGTTCAGCAACATCAAAAGAGTAAGAAGATAACCTTAATTCATCTTCTGTATTGATTCTTTCATTTTCATATTTTATTTTTTCTAAACAGTGAGTTATATCACCTACAAGTTTTTCAAAAAGTCCTTCAATCTCTTTGTCAAAAAAGTTTTTCACTTTTGAATATACAATTAAAACTCCATCTATTTCTTTGAATTTTTTTATAGGAAATGTTGCCATAGAGTTTATATTTAATTTTTTTGATTCATCATAAAATACAGATAAATTTTTATCTTCAAAACTATTTATTACAATATTACTTTGCCATTTTATAGTTTTAGATACTAAATTATCGTGATTTTCATCTTTATATTGCTCCATTTGAGACAATATTTTCTCTTTTAAAGTAATGCTATTTGCAAAAATATTTTTATTTTGATTATCATAAATAAATGCAAATTTTAAGTTTTCATTCTGAGCTAATATTTCACATATATTTTGATATAAAGATTTTTCATCATAAGTTTTTGTTAAAAACTTATTTGTTTTACTCAATATTTCATATATCTCTTTATAATTTTTAATTTTATTAAAATTATTTTCCTCTTTTTCTAAGATATTTTGTAAAATAAAAAGTATAGAAATAAGTGTTAAAATACTAATTATAAGAAATATTAAACTACTTGCTCTTTTTAAATAGGCCTCTTTTTCATATACTGCAAACTCATTTTGAGCTAACTCTATTAGTTTTGAAATAGTAGTTTTTGTATAAGCTAAATTATCTTCTTTATTTAAATAAGAGATTATTTTACTAATATCTAAATAGAAATTATTTGTAAATCGAAACTGTTTTGCTATAAAAAATGAGTTTAATACTCTCTCTTTTTCATCTTGATATACTTTTTCTACTTTAGATAAACTATTTGTATCTATTTGTTTATTATGAAACTTTGTTCTAATTTTTTCAATATTTTCTAAATTTATATCAAGTTTTTCCAAACTATTTTTTAAACTAAGTTCATTTGCAAGGTTTTTAAAATTTAAAAAAGCTTTGTTTGTTTTTTCAAAAATATCATCTTCATTTTTATTATCTATATTTAAAATAAAATTTTTTTCATCTTCAAGTGAATTGTATAAATTATTTACATTCATCAAAAAAGTTATATTTTTTCTATACTCTTCTACTTCATCTACGACTTTACTGTTTTCATAGTAAGTATAAGAGTTGTATCCTAATATAGCTAAAACTGGTATGGCAAAAATTATTAATATTTTTATAAATAGTTTACTTCTAAACAATTCTTTTCCTATGCTTTATTTTTGTTATTTCTCAAATATTCTATAATATTTTCCTTTAATTTTAGATTTTGGTAAATTATTTATTACATATTCTATTTTTTCTTTACAAATTGCCACATAAGAACAAAAATCAAAACTATCTATTTTTCCTATTTCATCTTTACTTAATCCAAGCCCTGCTGTTAGGCTTCCAAGTATATCTGCTTTTCTTAATTTTTGTTTTTTTCCACCATTTATAAATATAGTTCTATATGGACTATCTATTTCATATTTTTCATCAAACTCTATGCTATTTTTATCATCAAAAACTATATCAGAAAAGTTATTTTTTATATTTTCAACTCTTTCTTCTTCATTTTTAGTATAAAAAGTTATTGCATTTCCACCTTTTCCAGCTCTTGCTGTTCTTCCAATTCTATGTGTATGAATTTTCTCATTTAAAGCAACTTCATAGTTTATAACCAAATCAATATCATCAATATCAATTCCCCTACTTGCTACATCTGAAGCTATTAATATAGGGTAAGATTTATTTGAAAAAATAGCCAAAGTTTCATCTCTATCTTTTTGCTCTAAATCTGAATGCATAACAAGGGAATCTATATATCTATTATATAAACTATCATTTAGTTCATCACAAGTTATTTTTTGATTACAAAAAATTATTGTAGATTGTGCTTTATATTTTTTTATTAGTTTTTCTATTAAATCTAATTTTTCCTCTTTTTCACTATTTTCATCTACTTCATAAAAAATCTGATTTATTTTTGCTTTCTCTTCATTTTCTACTTCTACAAATATTGGATTATTTAAAAGCTCTTTTGATAAGTTTTTAATATTATCTTCATAAGTGGCTGAAAAAAGCATTGTTTGTCTAGTTTTTGGTAAATACTCTATGATTTTAAGAATATCATCATAAAATCCCATATCTAGCATCTTATCAGCTTCATCTAATACAAAAGTGTGAAGATTTTCTAAATTCAAATGCCCTTCTTGTAAGTGTTTTAAAACTCTTCCAACAGTTCCCACAATTATATGTGCTTGATGTGAAAGTGAAGCAACTTGAGGTTTAAAAGGAACTCCTCCACCTAAAGTAAGCACTTTAATATTGTGAATATGTCTAAAAACTCTTCTTTGTTCAATTGCGATTTGATTTGCTAGTTCTCTTGTAGGAGCTAGAATTAGTGCTTGAACTCTAAATTTTTTTACATCTAATTTTTCAACTATAGGAAGACAAAAAGATAGAGTTTTTCCGCTTCCTGTTTTTGCTTTTCCTACTAAATCACTTCCATTTAAACTATGTTTTAAACTCTTTTCTTGAATAGGTGTTAAGTTTTCATACCCTAATGAGTTTAAGTTTTCAAGAAGATTTTTGCTTATATTTAATTCGCTAAACTTCATTTGTAGCTCTTTTTTTCTTTTTCTTTGTGGCATTTTTAAAGCTTGTTAGCAAAATAAAAAGTACAATAACAACTGTAACAAGACCTATATATTTAAAATTATCTGCAAAATTCATAAGAAGTTCACCAGCAGTAAAACTTAAATATCCAATAACTAAAGCCCATAAAAATGAAGCAAATAGATTTAAAATCATAAATTTAATTGCACTATATGTTGAAAGTCCCATAACAAGTGGAATTAAAGTTTTAACTCCATAAATATATTTTTGAATAAAAATCATCAAAGATCCATATTTACGAAGCATTACTCGAACTAGTGCTATTTTTCTTTCATGATTTTTTAGCATATCATTTGCATAATCTTTATTTGTTTTTGCTAGATAAAATAAAAATTGACTACCTATAAAGTTTGCTAAAAAAGCAACAACTATACATACATAAATATTTAAATCTCCTGCATAAGAGAAAGCTCCAGCTATTGCTAAAGCCAAAAATCCACCACCAAATGAGTATAAAAATAGTGCTATATATCCCCAATCTTGAATAAACTGTTCCATAAATTTCCTATAAATTATTTTTTTAAGTAGATATTCTATCTAAAACTCCATTTATTTGTGGCATTATTTTTTTACTCTATATTTTCACAATTATTTTAAGTTTTTTTATTATAATAAATCTATATATTTTAAAGGAAAAATTTAATGAAAAAATCAATAATCGCAACAAGTTTAATCTTAAGTTCAATCTATGCAAATGCATTTGATTTAAAATCTATTGCAAGTGATGTGGCAAAAAATGTTGTTCAAAATCAAACAAGTTCAAACTCTAATATTAACTCAAATTTAGACAATAGCACTATCTCAAGTGGTCTTAAAGAGGCACTTAAAACAGGTGTTAATTATGCTGTTTCATCTTTAGGAAAAGATGGTGGGTATTTAAATAATAGTGATGTAAAAATTCCTCTTCCAAACAATCTTCAAAATGCTGAAAAGCTTATTAGAAAAGCTGGTGGAGATAAAATGGTAGATGATTTAATTTTATCTATGAATAGTGCAGCCTCAAAAGCAGCTCCAAAAACTGCTGATATTTTTATGGATGCAATTTCAAAAATGAGTTTGGATGATGCACAAAAAATATTAAGCGGAAATGATACAGCTGCAACTGATTATTTTAGAAACTCTAGTACGAAATCTTTACAAAATATGATAAAACCAATTATAGAAGATAGCATGAAAGATAATAATGTTTACCAATATTATGATATGGCAAATAGCTATTATCAAAAATCTGATATTAAAAACCTTGTTAATAATAGTTCTCTTGGTGCTTTAGCAAAAGGTTTTGGTGCTGATTCTTATATTCCTGGAAATAGTGATGAGAGTTTAGATGATTTTATTACAAACAAAGCTATTGATGGACTTTTCACAATGATTGCAGAAAAAGAATCAAGTATTAGAGAAAATCCGATTGAACAAACAAGTTCAATTTTAAAACAAGTTTTTGGAAAATAATTAAAACAATTAAAGTCAAGCTATTTTGAAAACTGCTTGGCTTTTTTATTTTATGAAGAAGTTATTCTAAAATAGTTTTTAAAACTATTACTTTTTGTAAGTGAAAAAGAGAAATCTTGATTTAATTTTTTATACTCTTTATATCTGAAACTATAATCTTTTTTGAAATTTTGAATTAGTTTTTCATATAGCTCTACTTTTTTATCTACAATAAATATATCTTTGTGCAACTCTTGCAAATGAATAAAAGATAAAATATATTCATCATCTATTTTATATGTTCTAAACTCATATTTTGAAAAATTTAGTTTTTCTAAAAGTTCAAAACTTGTAAATTTTAACTCATCTTTTACTTCATTTAAAAATGCACCAAAAGCATCTTGTTGCCATAAAACATCATTTTGGAACTCTATATACTCTAAATATAATTCATCTGATTTTAAAGTATAAGCTGACAAAACAAAAGCATCGTGCCTTTGTTTTGTATAAATATTTGAAATATCATAAATATAGATAAACTCACTTGTAATTTTAAAACCTAAGCTATTTTCTCTTAGGCTAAAATATGGAACAGATAGTTTTGTTATTTTCTTAAAAATGAATTTTAAAATATTTACAATAGTTTCAAACATATTTATCCCTTTTTTTAATTAAATTTTATTTCTCTAATCCTAAACTTTTTTTGAATATTAGCAAGGTAAAAATAAAAAACAGTAATCCAATCACAACAATATTTAACATTTTTAAATAAACAATATCAAATCCAGCACCTCTAAAAAGAATAGATTGTGCTATTTCAACAAAGTGGCTTGTTGGCATTAGCGTCATTAGATATTGTATTGATATAGGCATACTTTCAAAAGGTGACATACTTCCTGATAGCATCATCATAGGAAGAACAACTAAAATAAAAATCATCCCTAATTGTGGCATATTTTGAACAATTGTACCTATAAAAACACCAATTGAAGTTGTAGCAAACAAAACCAAAAAAGTTGCAAATAAAAATAGTGGGATAGAGCCAATTATTGGTATTTGTAAAAGGGTTTCAATAATAAAAAACAGACTAAAACTAACTCCAATTAATATTATAATAGAAACAGCCAATATTTTTGAAATCATTATCTCAAAAGATTTTAAAGGCATAACCAAAAGATGCTCTATGGTTCCATGTTCTCGCTCACGCACTAATGAAGCAGCTGATAGTAGAATTGAAATCATCACAATATTATTTATGACCTCATTTATACTTCCAAACCATTCAGCCGTAAGATTTGGATTATACTTATATCTTACAACTAAATTTGGATTTATACTACTTTCATATCCTTGTTTTAAAAAAACTTGTGTCTCTTGATTTATAATATTGCTTATATATCCAGAACCAATTCCAGCTTGTGTCATTCTTGTGGCATCTACATTTACTTGAAGTTCTGGAGTTTTTCCTGCAAGTAAATCTTTTTCAAAACCGCTTGGAATTAAAATAATAAAAGTATAGTAACCTTTATCCATATTTGTATCAATATCAGAGTATGAAATAATATCAGCAGTATTAAATCTTGGTTTATAAAAAGCATCTATTAATCTTTGGGAAAATATAGTTTTATCATCATCAACAAAAGCTATTGATGCATTTTTTAACTCTGTTGAAGCTTTTGTTCCACCAATATAAATTGCTACAGAAAATACATATATGATTAAAATAATCATTCCTTTATCGTAAAGCAGACTTTTTAACTCTTTAATAACTAAATTAAATATATTTAATAGTGTTCTTTTCATTATTTTTCCTGCTTATTTAAAACTAAAATTGCAAAACAGTATATAACAACTGATGTAATTGCAAGGATGAAAAATTCTAAATGCAAATCAGAAAAAGTTACATTTTTACTAAAAACTCCCCTACTTATATTTATAAAATAAGTTACTGGAAAAACATTTCCAATATATTGTGCTATACCTTCTAAAGAGCTAACAGGCTCTTTTAAACCTGAAAATTGAATAGTTGGAAGAAGAGTAAAAATTGCTGTTCCTGCAAGTGCAACTATTTGTGTTTTTGCAAAAGATGACATAAAAAGTCCCAATGTTGTAGTACAAAAAATATATAAAAATGCACCAAAAGTAAGCGTAAAGAAGCTACCTTTTAATGGAACTTGAAAAATAAAAATTGCAAATAAAATCAAACCTAAATAGCTAATAAGACTAATAAAAATATATGGAATTTGCTTTCCAATCAAAAACTCAAATCGTGTAACAGGTGTAGCATAAAAGTTTGTAATAGAACCAAGCTCTTTTTCTCTAACTACACTTAAAGCAACTAAAATAGCTGGAATAAAGATTAAAAGCATAGCTAAAA
>CANRCH010000041.1 GCA_947629065.1 uncultured Aliarcobacter sp. | reverse complement strand
GCAAATATTACAACTGAAAATTTAAATGTAAATAGTGGAAAAATAACTTTAAAAGATATATCATCAGCAACAAATACGCATATTGACTTAGGAACATTGAATATAGAAAAAGAGCTTAATGGAGAATCTATAGTTTTCAATGATGATGGGGTTTTAAATTTAAGTGATAATGCAAATTTAAATGTAGAAAACATCTCTTCAATAGATGAAAATAAGGGAACTTTAAATATTTTAGAAAATGCAGATATATATTCAAATATAAATAAAATAAATAGTATAAATATATTAGGTGATGAAGATAAAGTTGTAAACTTTAAAAATGGTATATTTTCAAATTTAACTTCAATAAATAGTGCAACTGTAAACTTTAATCAAAACAGTGGAAATACTAAGACAAACTTACTATTTTTAGATAATGCAGTTGCAAATTTAAATGGTGATTTAATAGGAAGTATAAATTTTCAAGATACAGATGCAGTTGTAAATGTAAAAGATGGAAAAAGTATAATTGGTAGTGTTAATTCAAATATAAATGGAACTATAAATTATGAAGGTGGTGGAAGTTTAGGAAAAACTATAGATGAAAATGATAGTGGAAATATAGTTTTAGGAACTTTAAATGTAAATACAAAAAATCACCAAAATAAGGGTGGAGAAATTGTTCCAGATGATGGTTTATATATTCATAGAGATATTTATGCGGATAGAATTAATTTACAAAATAATGCAACTTTAGTTTTGGATAATGCAGATTTATATGCATTAAATGATGATAAAATATTAATAGAAACAGATCAAGATGGACAAGGTGACGTTATTTTTAATAGCTCATCTATTGTTAATGCTCAATTAGCTCAAAATGATAAAAAACTATCAAGTATAAGTGCTGGAAATAATGGAGATAAAGTTGTATTCAATGAAGATATATTTGCAGATAGATTGAACTTCCTAGGAGATGGAAATATAGTTTTAAATAAAGAGTTTGACTCATTAGTGGATTTTAAAAATAAATCAGGAAAACTAGAGTTAGCAGATGGAATAAATATAGATGAAGATGGAATTTCTTTTGAAAATGCAAATAATGCAACACTAAAACTTAATGGAGATTCAACAATAAGTAGAGTTTTAGGTGATAAAAACTCTGGAACTTCAACATTTAAAAATATAGAGGCTGGAAATAGTGGAAAAGCTGTAAGTTTTCTTGAAGATATATATATAAAAGATAAACTAGACATTATAGGAAATGGAGTTGTAAATTTAGATGGGAATTTATATTCAAATCTTAATTTTTCAGAAGATGGTATTGTAAATATTGCAGATGGAAAAAGTATTTCAAAAGCTATAACTACTAACACAGATGGAAAAGGAAATATTATTTTTGAAGGCGAAACAGAATTAAATAATAATATAGGAACAAAAGATTATCTTCTTAGAAATGTTGTTTTTGGAAGCTTAAAAGAGGGTGATTTCAATCAAAAAATAGATAAAGATATCTACGCACAAAATACTATTATTGGGAATGGTGAAAATAGTTCAAAAATCTCTTTTGATAATAATACAAAATTTGGTGGAAATGTATATATAAATAATAATTCAAATCTAAATATTAATGATAATAAAATAGATATAGATGGCGAGTTAGTTTTAGGTGAGAATAGCCAATTAAACTATAAAGTACATACTGATGATTTAAAGGGTAATGCACAAGAAAGTGGAAATTCAGGAAAAATAACTGCAGATAGTTTAGCCTTAGATAAAGATACTAAGTTTCATATAGATTACGATGGTACTTGGGAAGGAAAAGGTCAATATAACCTTATAGAAACAAACAATGATATATTAACAAACTATATTGGAAATGAAAAAAATGGGCTTGTAAGTGATAATAGCATTATAGATTCAGTAATTATAAGTGATGGAACTAATCTTGTATTGAAAGCTGATAGAACAGGTGGAGATGATTATAGACCAGAAGATCTATATATAGTAAAATCTGAAATTGGAAATGACTACTCAAATGGTGCTTCACAATCACTTGCAGGTTATGCAAATGGGAATAAAAGAGAGGATGCTTTAGCTGATATTATTAGAGATTTAGAGTATCTTGAGGGTGGAATTACAATTACAGATGAGAAAAAAGCTCAAATGATAGATATTCAAAGAAAACTAGCACCAAAAGCGAATAATGCAACAGTTCAAAGTGCTATGAATGTATCAAAAGTTTCAAATGAGATGGTATCAAGCAGAATTGCTGATATTAGAAGAGATATTTTTGAAGATAGATTAGCTTATGCAGTTGATAATAGCCCTACATTTACAGGGTATAATTCAGGTGATGACTACTATTATGATGTAGGAGATTCAACTCTATGGATAAAAGCAAGTTATGCAAAAGCAACACAAGATGCAGTTAAATCTTATGATGGATATAAAACAAAAAGTTATGGAGCAACAGCTGGAATTGATAAAGTTGTAGGCGATGATGTAATCTTTGGAATTAGTGCTTCATATTTTGATACAAAAGTTACTCAAAATAGAGGTGATGATGATACAAAATCATATAGAGGAACAATTTATGGTTCAAGTGAGTTTGGATTAGCTTATGTTGATGCTAATGTAAGTTTTGCTCATCATGAAACAGATTCAAGTAGAGAGGCAAATTCAGGGAAGTTAAGCTCTAAAATTAAAGCTCAAGAACTTAGTGCTAGAGTTGAAACAGGTCTAAATTTACCAATAGATGATGGCTCATATATTACACCTTATGTTGCAGTTGAACATAGCATTTATAAACAAAAAGCATATCAAGAAAAAGGAAGCAAATATCAAAATGATGCACTAAAAGTTGATGCAGTTAATTTAAATACAACAAGTGCTGAAATTGGAGCAAAATTAACTGGAAGAATAGAGCTTGAAAATGCCTTAATTATTCCACATTTAAGTGCAAGCGTTACAAATAATTTTAATCATAAAAATAAAGATGTAAAAGCACAATTTGTTGGAGGTGGAAGTAAGTTCTCAACTCCACATCAAGATTTACATAAAACAATATATAGTGTTGGAACTGGAATCGAAGCAAGAATTACAAATAATTCAAGCATAATTTTAGATGCAACTTATGATAGAAGTAAAGATGGAAAATATAGAGCTTATGGTGCAAATGTTAGTTTTGGATTGAGTTTTTAAGTGGAGAGTAAAGAATGAATAAAATATTTTTTGGTTTATTAATATTAGGTGGAATCGCTTTTTCAAATGAGATAAACTCTTATGTTGCAAGTAAATATGGTGCAGACTTTGAAGCACAAGATCATCAAACAAAACAAAAACTTTTAAATGAGTACAATAGTATAAAAACAATGGCAAAAACTATTGAAACAGGTGTTTTAAAAAATGATGGTGACTATTTTGTAGCAAAAAATCTATTAATTATAGATATTTGGAAAAAGAAGTTTATAGCTACTTATAAGCCAACAAATGAGGAATTACAAGAGCTTTATAGAGAGCAAAACCCAATATTACTTCCAAAATATGAGCTTAGAAATATCTTAGTAAATTATGAGAAAAATGCAGATATGATTTTGAGTAAACTAGATTTAGTAAAAGACAATAAAGCAAAAAAAGATAGTTTTATCAAGTTTGTAAGATCAGTTTCAAATGATACAGCTTCAAAAAACAGTGATGGATTACTACCATTAACAGATGAAAATAGACTAAATTCTCAAATAAAAGAGGCTTTAAAAGGTAAAAAAGAGGGCGATGTATTTAAAGTAAATATGCAAGAATTAGGAACTCAAATAATATATATTGAAAAAATAGTTCCAAGCAGGCAAGCCACTTTTGAAGAGAGTCAAGATGCATTAGTAAATCTTGCAAAACAAAATGCCTTAAATAAAGAGATAAATAAGTTTTTTAAATGATTAAATATTTATTAGCTTCTTTTTTCATACTGTTTTTTACAGCTTGTTCAAATAAAAATTTAAGTGTAGAAAATAGAATTCAAAATGCAAATAATTTTGCAAAACAGAACAACTTAGAAGTAAAAATAATAAGTTCAAGCTATTTTAATCACTATATAATTGAAGATAAAAATCTCTCTTGTAAACAGGCAAATATTTATATAGAGGGTGATGGTTTAGCTTGGCTTAATAAAACAACAGTTTCATCAAATCCAACTCCAATAAATCAAAATTTCTTAGAACTTTTAAAAGATGATAAATCTTGTAAAATCTATATTGCAAGACCTTGTCAATATATAAATTCCAATTCTTGTAGTGTTGAGTATTGGACAAACAAAAGATTTTCAAAAGAAGTTATATCTAGTTTTGATGAGGTTTTAAATATATTAAAAGATAAAAAATCAATAGAAAAATTTAACCTTATAGGGTTTTCAGGTGGTGGAGCAGTTGTAGCTTTACTTGCTAGTAAAAGAGATGATATAGAAAATCTTGTTACAATTGCTGGAAATTTAGATACACAAAAATGGACAAAACTTCATAATATTTCACCACTTGAAGGATCATTAAATCCAAGTGAAATGACTTCTAGTTTAGAACTTACAAAGCAGTTTCATCTAATAGGAAATAGTGATGAAATAGTTCCAAAAGAGATATTTTTTTCATACTATAATAAGTTTTACAATAAAAAAAATATTTCTTATAAAATAGTAAATGCTTCACATAACTGCTGTTTTAATGAAGAGTTTAAAATAATTTTAGATAAAATAAAATAAACATATAAATAATAATAACTTATATGACTGGAGTCTATTTTGCATAAAATTATATTATTTCTTTTTATATCTTTATCTCTTTTCTCAAAAGAGCCAATTACTCCAATACCTTTGGAAGTAAACTTAAATAAAAAGAAGGTAATTTTAGGAAAAGAGCTATTTTTTGATGTTAGATTATCAAAAGATAATACTATTTCTTGCCACTCTTGTCATAACTTAGCAAAAGGTGGAGTTGATAACCAGCAATTCTCTTTTGGAATAGGTGGACAAATAGGTAAAATAAACACTCCAACAGTTTTTAACTCTAGCTTTAATTTTGTTCAGTTTTGGGATGGACGAGCAAAAACTTTACACGAACAAGCATTAGGCCCAATTGAAGATCCAGCCGAAATGGGAATTTCTCTAGATGAATTGCTTGTAAAATTAAATAATACAGAGTATAAAGATAAATTTAAAAAACTATACAAACAAGGACTCACAAAAGATAGTTTAGTTGATGCAATTGCAGAGTATGAAAAAAGTTTAAATACAATAAATGCACCTTTTGATAAGTTTTTAAGAGGTGATGAAAATGCAATTACACAAAATGCAAAAAAAGGGTATAAATTATTTAAAGAGCAGGGTTGTATTGCTTGTCATCATGGAATAAATGTTGGTGGAAATTTATATGCTAAATTTGGGGCTGTAAAAGAGGCTGAAGTAATTTCAAAAGGAAGATTTGAAGTTACTAAAAATGAGTTAGATTTATACCATTTTAAGGTACCAAGCCTTAGAAATATTGAGCTTACTTATCCATATTTACATGATGGAAGATTTGATACATTAGAAGATACTGTAAAGTTTATGGCATATCATCAATTAGGAAAAACATTAAAAGATGAAGATATAGAAAATATTGTAAGCTTTTTAAAAACTTTAACTGGAACACTTTATGAATTTGATGCAAAATAGAAAAAAGTATTTAAAATATTTTGAACCAATCAATGTAGTTTTAGGACTATTTATTCTGGTTGCATCATTATTTATTTTAAATATTATGGAATTAAATCAAAAAATAAAGTCCTATAATAAATATTCTAATGTTCTAGCTAAAATCAAAATATTGGATAATGATTTCAATAATTTTATCTATTCAAAAACAACTTTTTCAAATTTTGATGAATTAACTAGCAAAAGCTTAAATATGACAAATAATCTAGAAATATTAAAAAATGATGAGTTTTATAACACTTTTAATAGAGATTTAGAGCCATATATTATTGATTTAAATAAAAAAATAGATTCAAAACTAGAGAGTATTGAAAGATATAAATCTTTAAATGCTTCAACAATTGGAAGTGTTAGCTATATATTAAGTTTAAGTAAAAGAGTAAAAGAGAACTATTTAAAAGAGAGTATGGAAGATGCTTTAAGGCTAGATAGTACAATAAATCTTTTGATTAGGCTTTTAATAAATGAAGAGAATGAAAATATAGATTTAATCAAAGATAATTTAAAAGAGTTTAATAATATCTCTTTAAAATATAATTTACAAGAGATAAATTATCTAAATATTAGATTAGATTCAGTTCTTTTAAATCTATATAAAATGAATAATATAAAAAATGAAATCTTTGATTTAAAAATACAAGATAATTTAGAGTTATTAGATACAAAACTAGAAGAACAAAACAGTAAAAATGTATTAAAGCAACAAAAATTATCTCTACTATTTTTTATATCAGCTTCAATTTTATTAGCACGGTTTATCTACATATACCTTAAATCATTAAAAACTAGAAATGAACTAGTTGCATTTAAATATGCAGTTGAAAACTCATATAACTCAATAGTTCTTACAGATAAAAATAGAAAAATTGAGTATGTAAATGAAGCTTTTGAAAAAGCAACTGGATACACAAAAAAAGAGGCTTTAGGAAAAAATCCAAGTATCTTAAAATCAGGAAGACTTCCAAAAGAGTTTTATAATAATATGAATGAAATATTAAATAGAGGCGAAAAATGGATAGGAGAGTTTATAAATAAAAATAAACAAGGTGATATTTATTATGAAACAGCATCTATTTCACCAATAATTATTGATGATGATTTAAAAGGGTATTTGGCAATAAAACTAGATGTTACAGATTATGTTAAAGAGAAACAAAAAGTTGAGTTTTTAGCTTATCACGATAGTTTAACTATGCTTCCAAATAGGAGAGCTATGCAAAAAGATATTCAACTATTAATAGAAAAAAGCTTTGAAGAAAACAAAAAACTAGCAGTATTGTTTATAGATTTAGATGGCTTTAAATTTATAAATGATGGACTTGGTCATGATATTGGTGATAAACTTTTAAAGGATATCGCTTTTAGATTAAAAGAGCTTATGCAAACAAATGCAAATGTTTATAGAATTGGTGGTGATGAGTTTTCAATAATATTGAATTTTATAAATCTTGACGAAGTAGATTTGTATGCAAAAAATATAATCAAAAAAGTCAATGGAAAATTTATAATAAATAATCACTCCTTACATGTTGGGTGTAGCATTGGAATTTCAATATATCCTAGTGATTCTATAGAGTTTACAGATTTAATGAAGTATGCAGATACAGCTATGTATAAAGCAAAACAAAATGGTAAAAATAGATTTGAGTACTACACAAAAGAGCTTTCAAGTAAAGTAAGCAAAAGATTTGAGATAGAGCAAGAGTTTAAAAATGCTTTAAAACAAAATGAGTTTTATTTAGTTTATCAGCCAAAATATAGTTTAAGTACACATAAAATTTATAGTGTAGAAGTGCTTTTAAGATGGCAAAGTTCTAGCTTAGGAAATATTAATCCAGCTGTTTTTATTCCAATTGCTGAAGAGATGGGCTTTATTTATGAGCTTGGACTTTTTGTATTTAGAAAAGCTTGTGAAGATTTTAAAGAGCTAAAGGATAGTTTAGGAGTAAAACTAATTACAATTAATATTTCAGCGCTGCAATTAGTTCAAGATGATTTTATAAAAAGTATAAAAGATATTTTAAAAGAGACAAATGTTGAAGCAAAAGATATTGGAATTGAATTAACAGAAACTAGTATTGCAAAAAGTATTGAAGAGATAGTAGAAGTTCTAAAAAAACTTAAAGATTTGGGATTTAAAATATTAATAGATGATTTTGGAACAGGTTATTCATCTTTACAATATCTTCAAAGGCTTCCAATAGATATAATAAAAATTGATAAATCTTTTGTAGATAATTTAAACTCAAATGATGTAGGAATAATTAAATCAGTTGTTGCAATATCAAAAAGCTTTAACTATAAAACAATAGCAGAAGGGATTGAAACTAAGGCTCAAGAAGATAGTTTATTAAAACTAGGTGTTGATATGGGGCAAGGATATCTATTTTCAAAGCCAAAAAAATTAATAGAGTTTAAAACTAATTAAACTCTATTTTAAATCTATAGTATCTAGGGAAAAGGTATTTTAATTCAGGCTCAATCTCTAAAGGAAATACTTTAGCAACAGCAGTTTTTGAAAGATTAAATAGTTTATTGTTTCCACCATCAAAGAAAATTTGTTCATATCTTCCATCTTTTAAGATAGTAACTCTAAAATTTACAAAACTATTTTTTTCAATATCTTCTATATTTAAAGAGTTTAAATTATTTAAAATATTAGATTTTAAATCAGAATAAAACTTCTCTTTTTTATACTCTTCTTCACTAGAAGATGATTTTTCAATTTTTGAAGTCTCTGTTAATCTAAATTTAGATGAACTATTAGTTTCAATACTATTTTCAACAACTTCTTGAATTTCCTGAATTTCTTGAGTAGGTATATTTTCAGTCATAAGCTCTTGATTTGTTGTTTCGTTTGTACTGTTTTCAGTAGCTAATATATTTGCTGTTTCATACTCTTCATCTTCATTTTTATCAAAAACCTTATCTAAAATAGCATCTTCTTGATTTGGTTCTTTTATCTCAGATTTAAAGGCATCTTGAACTACAACTTGACTATTTGAGTCATGAAAATTAGAATCTTCATCATCAAAAAAGTATGTATAACTTGCATAAATCACACCAATAATAACAGCAATTGTCAAAAAATCTTCAAAAAAACTCTTTAATTTTCTTCTCAAAACTTCTCCTTTTATAAAGAATTATTCATCTATATAAATTTGGTCTAATAAACTATCAACAAAATTATCAGGATTAAACTCAATTAAATCATCTTGCTTTTCACCAACTCCTACATAAAAAATAGGAAGCTCAAGCTGATTTGATATTGAAAATAGTGCTCCACCTTTTGCTGTTCCATCAAGTTTTGTCACAATTATACCATCAACTCCAACAATTTCGTGAAAAGCTTTTGCTTGTGCAATAGCACTATTTCCTTGAGTTCCATCTATTATTAAAAGCTTTTGATGTGGTGCATTACTCATAGCTTTATCACAAACTCTTACAATCTTTTTAAGCTCATTATTTAAGTTTACTTGAGTTTGAAGTCTTCCTGCTGTATCAATTATTACATTATCAATATTTCTTGAAATTGCTGAACTAATAGTATCAAATGCAACGGCACTTGCATCGTGACCCTGTTTTGTTTTTATAATTGGAATATCTAATTTTGATGCCCAAGTGCTAAGCTGTTCAATTGCAGCTGCTCTAAATGTATCACCAGCACCTAAGATTACACTTTTATTCTCTTTTTTTAGTTTGTTTGCAAGTTTTGCAATAGTTGTAGTCTTTCCAGCACCATTTACACCAATAATTAGTTGTACAAATGGTTTTACATTTTCAAGATTTACAACAGGTGCATGTTCAAAAAGCATTACAAGTCTATGTCTTAACTGTTTTCTTGTGATCATATCAGGTAGACCATTCATAGCTTTTTCAATAATTTCATACTCAACATCAGCTTCAATTAAAAGTTCTTCAATATCATCAAAAGAGATTTTCTCTTTTTTTTGTGGAACAATATTTTTGATATTAAAAAAAGTTTTCTCTAAAGCTTTTGCAAAAAAGCCTTTTTTATTCTCTTCAACTATTTTTGCTTCTTCAACTTTGATACTATTTTCGCTTGAAGTTTCAGATATATTTGAAATAACTTCTTCTTGAATACTATTTTCAATAATCTCTTGAGTATCTTCTAAAGTTTCTTTGGCAATTTCTTGTTGATTTTCTATAATTTCAACAACTTCTTCTTCAGGTTTTTTCTTCTTTTTAAAAAAACTAAACACTATATCTTCCTATTTCTCTAAAAGTTTTTTAATATCAATTTCTAACATTTCTGCAGGTACTAATCCAACATATTTTTGGAATATTTTTCCATCTTTATCTACTAAAAACATAGTTGGGATTGATTTTATTCCACCAAGGGCTTTTGCAAGATCAAAATTATCTCCACCTTTTGTAATTTCATAGTTAATTCCAAACTCTTTTATAAAATCATTTATCTCTTCATCGCTTTTAAACTCTTCAAGTAATATTGAAACCACCTCAAAGTCATTTTTAAAATCATCTTGTAGTTTTATTAAACTAGGAACTTCAGCTTTACAAGGTGGACACCAAGTAGCAAAGAAATTTACAAGGATTATTTTTCCCTCTTTTTCTGCAAATTTTAATTTATTATCTTCAATTTTTATATTAAAAACACTATTTTGAACACTATTTAAAATAAATTCACTTTTTAATTCAATCTTTTGTTGAGCATTTGATTGTCTGTTTTCATCTTTTTTTTCTTTAGAATCACATCCAGCAAAAAATAAAATAGAAAAAACTGATAAAAAAGCTAAAGTTTTAAACTTCATTTTAATTCCTTTAGGTAAAATTATTGTTATAGGTAGAGATTTTACCTAAGTGAGGCTTAAATATGAACACAAATCACAAAGGTGATTTTAGAAAAGATTGTATAAAACGATTAAAATTTATTTCAAATAAAAGCAAATACTCAAAGAGTAAATTGATTATTAAAAAGTTAGAAAATATTATAAAAGATTATAAAGCAGAGAATATTTTACTGTTTTTACCTATGCAAATAGAAGTAGATATAAAACCTCTAATTTTAAAGTTGAGAAAAGAACAAAAAAATATTTATGTACCATATATGTTTGGTGATAGTTTTAAAATAGTTAAATATAGACTTCCATTACAAAAAAAGAAGTTTGGAATTTATGAGCCAAATAACTCATTTTGTAAAGCAAACAAAATTGATATCGCTATTGTTCCTATTGTTGGAGTTGATTCTATAAATAAAAGAATTGGCTATGGAAAAGGGATGTATGATAGATTTTTTGATAGATTAAACTATAAGCCAAAAATAGTTTTTACTCAATTGGTACTTTGTAAAAGTGAAAAGATTTTAAGCGATAATTACGATATACAAGCAGATTATATAATAACGGGATAGGAAAATGGAATATATTTTAGTAGCAGTTATTGTTGGAGGATTATCTTCAGCAATTAGTATCTTTGTTTCAAAAAAGATTAATAAAGCAAAGTTTGAAGTTTTTATAGAACAAGCAAAAGCGAAAGCAAAACTTATAGAGCATGAAGCAGAAGTTGCTTTAAAAGATGCACAGTTAAAAGCAAAAGTTGAGTGTGATAGAGAGTTTAAAAGTGCTAGAAAAGAGTATGAAAATATGCTTTTTAAAATAGAGAAAAAAGAGAAAGAGTTAAATGAACATCTTGAGAGTGAATTAAGATTAATTAAAAATGAAAAAAGAGAAATAGAAGATAAAAATATTAGATTAAACTCTTTAAAAGAGGGAATTGAAGAACAAAAAAGAGTTTATGAACAAAAAACTTTAGAGGCTATTAAAATTCTTGAAAATGCCTGTGGTTTAACTATGCAAGAGGCAAAAGATTTAATGCTTGAAAAAGTAAAAGAGGACTCAAGAGCTGCAATTGCTTCAATATTTAGAAAAAAATATAAACTAGCAGAACAAAACTCAAAACAAGAGGTAAATAATATTTTATCTCAAGCAGTTACAAGATATGCAGGAGAGTTTGCAGCTGAAAGACTTATAAATAATATACCTTTAAATGATGAAGAGACAAAAGGAAAAATTATTGGAAAAGAGGGAAGAAATATAAAAGCCCTTGAGATGCTTCTTGGAGTTGATATTATTATTGATGACACTCCAAACACAATTACTGTTTCATCTTTTAATCTATATAGAAGAGCAATTGCTACAAAAACTATTCAAGAACTTCTTGAAGATGGAAGAATTCAGCCATCAAGAATTGAAGAGATTTATAAAAAAGTTAAAAATGAGTTTGATAATAATGTTTTAAAAGAGGGTGAAGATATTGTTTTAGAACTTGGAATAAAATCTATGCATGAAGAGCTTGTTAAACTTGTTGGAAGATTAAGATATAGAGCATCTTATGGACAAAATGCACTTGCACATACTTTAGAAGTTGCACATTTAGCAGGACTTATAGCTGCACAAATGGGTGGAGATGCCATTTTAGCTAGAAGGGCTGGAATTATGCATGATATTGGAAAAGCTTTAACTCATGAAGCCCCTGGAAGCCATGTTGATTTGGGTGCTGATATTTGTAGAAGATATGGAGAGTGTGAAACTGTTATAAATGCAATTTATGCTCATCATGGACACGAAGAACCTATAAATGTAGAAAGTGCAGCTGTTTGTGCAGCTGATGCACTAAGTGCTGCAAGACCAGGTGCAAGAAGAGAAGTTTTAGAAAGCTTCCTAAAAAG
>CANRCH010000040.1 GCA_947629065.1 uncultured Aliarcobacter sp. | reverse complement strand
ACAACTTATAATGGATTAGAGCAAAGTGTAAGTGGATTTGCAGCAAGTGGTTTAGTTGGAAATGATGAAATTTCAGATTTAAATATTAGTGGAGATAGTGCCACTGGAAAAGATGCAGGAACTTATCAAACAAACCTAAGCTCTACAAATACAAATTATAATATTACATTTGAAAATGGTGAACTTAAAATAAATAAAAAACAAATAACTGCAAATGCAATAGCCCAAAATAAAACTTATGATGGAAATACAGTAGCTACATTAACAGGAATTAGTTCAAGTGATATTATAAGTGGTGATACAGTTACTTTCTCAAATTCAATTGCAGAGTTTAATGATAAAAATGCAGGAACTGGAAAAACTGTAACTGTAAATGGAATTACTTTAAATGGAACAGATGCACAAAACTATGAATTAAATTCAAATCAAGTAACAACAACTGCAAATATAGATAAAAAAGATTTAACACTAAAAGATATAAGTGCAGAAGACAAAGTCTATGATGGAACAGTAGATGCAACTGCAAGTTTTGATTTAGATGGAGTTGTAGAAAATGAAACAGTTGAATTTACATATAAAGCAGAGTTTGAAGATAAAAATGCAGGAGAAAATAAACAAGTAAATCTTATAGATATTTCTTTAAATGGAGATGATGCAAAAAATTATAATTTAAAAGATGGAATAACTAGCACAACAACAACTGCAAATATTACACAAAGAGAATTAACTCTAAGTGATATAACAGCTAGTGATAAAACTTATGATGGAAATACAACTGCAACAATCACACAAGAAGCAAATTTAGTAAATTTAGCTACAGGTGAGAGTTTAACACTTAGTAAAAATAGTGCAACATTTAGTGATAAAAATGCAGGAGATGGAAAAACTGTAACTGTAGATGGATATACAATTTCTGATAGTGGAAGTTTCAAAGCATCAAATTATAAATTAATTGAAAACAGTAAAACAACAAAAGCAAATATAGATAAAGCAAACGCAACTGTAAAAGCAAATAGTTCTACTACAACTTATAATGGATTAGAGCAAAGTGTAAGTGGATTTGCAGCAAGTGGACTTGTAAATGGTGAAACAGAAGATGTATTAACTCAAATTATAGGAGATACTGCTACTGGAAAAGATGCAGGAGAGTATCTTACAAATCTAAGTGGAACAGATAAAAACTATAATCTAACATTTATAGATGGAAAGCTTACAATAGTAGCAAATAATACAGAGCCTGAAATTCCAACACCACCAGTTATTGAGCCAGAACCTGAACCTGAGCCAAAACCAGAACCTGAACCTGAACCTGAGCCAAAACCAGAACCTGAACCTGAAATTCCAACACCACCAATTGTTGAACCAGAACCTGAACCTGAGCCAAAACCAGACCCTGATCTTCCAAGCGAAATTGAAAAAGTGGTACAAGATATAGAAAAAATCACAAATGCTACTCCAATTGCTGCACAAAACAATATTAAAGATATGGGCAATACACAAAGTAGTGTATCAAGCAGTAGTTCACAATCTTCAAGCAATAGCGAAGATACAATAGGTACAAACCAAAATACAAATATGATGAGTTTTGGAAATATTAAAAATGTAGAAGTAATAGATGGTGGTATAAAAATGCCAGATGGGGTTTATATATCTTATGATAAAGATGAGGAGATTACAAAATGATAAAAAAAATTGTAACAATTTCAGCTTTAAGTAGTTCAATACTACTTTCAGCTAATCTACCAAATAGTTCAAATATAGGAAAACAGATTCAAACCCCAATAGATATTCCATCTATTAATAAACCATCTATAAAAATTGATGGTTTGGAAAAAGGTGAGATAGTAAAAGAGGTAAAAGATGGTAAAAAAATACTGATTAAAGGTTTCTTCTTTAGTGGAAATAGATTTGTAGATGAAAATACTCTTCAAAATTTATTAAAAGAGTATTCAAATAAAGAGTTAAATTTCTCTCAAATTCAAGAAATACTTCAAAAAATTAGAGAATATTATAAAGAAGAGGGCTATTTTGTAGCAAGAGCATATCTTGAACCACAAGAACTTCTAAAAAATAACAATATATTAAAAATATCTATACTAGAAGGAAAATATGGAGAGTTTCATTTAAAAAATAGCTCTTTGGTAAAAGATCAAACTCTTCAAGATATTCTAGATAGCATAAAAGATAAAGATATCATAAGCACAAATACTATAGAAAGAGCAACAAATTTAATCAATAGTAGAGCAGGTGCTTATGTTTCAAAAGCTGTTATAAAACCAGGAAGTGAAGTTGGAACAAGTGATTTTGATATAGAAGTTCTTCCTGAAAATAGGGTAAATGGATATATAGTTGCAGATAATTATGGTAGTAGATACACAGGGTATAATAGGCTTCAAGCATTGGTAAATCTAAATAGCCCATTTAATATAGGTGATAAACTTACTTTTTCAGGAATAGTTTCAAATGGATTAAACCTTAAAAATGGAAAAATAGCTTATGAATTACCTTTAAACTCTTATGGCTTAAATGCAGATTTTGCTTATAGTAGAACAAACTATAAACTAGCAAAAGAGTATAAAGATTTAAATATAAAAGGTCATCAAAATATTTATGAAGCAGGTCTTTCTTACCCAATAATCAGAACAACAAATGAAAATCTATACATAAAAACTAAGTATTATCATAAAGATATGAAAGATTATATGAAAGGTCTTAAATATGAAGATAAAACAGTAAACTCTCTTGTAACTTCTGTAGATTATGATAAGAACTATTTCATAAAAGATATGCCAGCAAATCTATTTGCAAATGTAAATTATACAAGAGCTTATTTAAGCTCAAATGGTAAATATCATAAAATTGATGCATACTTATCAAATATAATATACTTAAATGATATTTTCAGTTTTAACACTATTTTAAATGCTCAAAAAGTATTAGGACACAAAAGTTTAGATGGAAGTGAAACTATATCTTTGGGTGGAGCAACTGGTGTAAGATTATATCCATATAGTGAACAAAGTGCAGAAAATGGATATATAGCTACTTTTGAACTATTTTCAAAACTTCCAAGTATAAGCTCTTTTAGACATAAAATAGGATTTTTTTATGATGTAGGAGATGCTTATCAAGAAGTAGATACAGATGCAACATTTAAAAGAAAAACTCTTCAAGATACAGGAATTGGATATTATATAAATTACAAAGAATTTTTTCTAAGACTTCAAATGGCATGGGCTATAAATCATTCAATTTCAGATAAAAATGAAGCTCATCAAAATAGCAAATTCTTATTTCAAACAGGAATGGTTTTTTAATAAATCTATAAACACAAATTTTCTCAAGGATACCTTTTATCTCGATAAAAGTAGAAAAAAGGTATCCTAAATCTTTAATTTAATATATAAAAATAGTATATAAATATATAAGAGGGAAATAATATGCGATTTTTAGTTTTGGGTGCTGGTGGAATTGGTTCATATTTTGGAGCAAGATTAATAGAAGCTGGTTATAGTGTAACTTTTGTAGCAAGAGATGAGCATTTAGAAGCTTTAAAACAAAATGGATTGAAATTGCATCATTTGGATTTTAATTTTGAAAATAGAGTTTTATGCTACTCATTTGATGAGCTCAAAAATATTGATGCAGATAGTTTTGATGCAATATTGTTGGCAACTAAATCAACTTCAACAGAAGCATTATCAAAAGATTTAAAAAATTGGTTTGGAAATAGCAAAAAAACTCCATATATTGTATCTTTGCAAAATGGAGTGGAAAATGAAGAGAAATTATCAAAAGATATAGATGAAAGCTATATTATTGCTGGGCTTACAAGAAAGATTGGTGCTCACATTGTAAAACCTTCGTATATTGAAGCAAAAGGAACAGCAGAGACAATTTTGGGAACTCTTAACAAAACAGCAGAAAATCAAGCTTTTTTGGAAGAGATAACAGATATTTTTAATAAAGCAAAAATTCCAACACAAATTTCAAAAGATATAAAATTGGAATTATGGAAAAAACTAATAATAAACAATGGCGTAAATGCAATTTGTGCACTTTTAAAAGAAGAGACAAGCGTAATCACAAAAAATGAGAAATTATCAAAAATTGTTTATGGACTTATGAGTGAAACGGCACAAGCTGCTTTAAATAAAGGTATAAATATCTCAAAACAGGATGTTGATGAGATGTTTGAACTAATAAAAAATTTTGAATCTATAAAACCTTCAATGTTGGTTGATGTAGAAAATAATAGAGAGTTAGAGTTGGATGAGATTTGTACAGTTGTAATAGAAAACTGTGAAGCTCAAGGAAAAGATGCACCATATACAAGAACAATATCATCTTTGCTTGATTTTGTGTATAAAAATAGTAGTAAAAATCAAAAGGATAATTTTTGAGTGAAACAGCAAAAGGGCATTTATATATAATAATTGCAACAATTTTAATATCAGGTTCATTTTATGCAAGTCAAATTCTTTCAGGTGTGATTGATTCTATATCTTTGACTTTATATAGATTTGTTTTGGCATTTATTATACTTTTTCCATTGGTAATAATAAAAAAAGATGGAGTAAAAAAAGCTATAAAAATCTTACCAAAAGCTATGATTGTAAGTCTTTTTTACTCACTATATTTTATAGGAATGTTTCAAGCACTAGAACATACAACTATATTAAATACAGGTACAATTTATACACTAGTTCCACTTATGACTGCAATTTTATGTATATTTTTCTTTAAAGAAAAAATCCCTTTGAAACAACTTTTTGTTTATATTGTGGGAATTGTTTCCACTTGTATAATTATTTTTCAAGCAAATTTTGAACTATTTTTAAAATTTTCACTAAACAAAGGCGATATTATATTTTTAATAGCATCTCTTTCTATGGCACTTTATCCAATATTTTTAAAGCTTTTATATACAAAAAAAGATGAATTAGTTATTACAGTTACAAGCACACTTTTAGGTGGAATTATTTGGATGAGTTTGACTATGTTTGTGCTAAATATCCCTTATGAGTGGGGTAAAATAGAAGGAAATTTACTATATTCAATGCTATATCTTACTATTGGAACAACTGTTTTAACACTATTTTTATATCAAAAAGCATCGCTTATTCTTGGACCAAAAAAGATTATGGCTTATATATATTTAAGCCCTGCATTGGTTGCTGTTATTATGTATATTTTTGAAAAACAGAGCATCTCTTTTGGAGTTATAGTGGGAATTATTATCTCAACTTTTGCTACAGTTTTAATTTTAAGAGATAAATAAAATTTATTTCTTTTTTCATAGATGGGCTTAAACTTGTAGGAATGAATATTTTATCAGATGTACAAGGAATTTATAATATTTCAATTAAATAACCTCTTGAAGATACATTTTCAATTAGATTCTTTGAAGTTTTTACTCTTAATCTTTTTATAAAAGTTCTAAGCCTTTCATCGCTTGATTCTTCGCCACTCCAAAGTAAATTTTTGATTTTTTCATCTTCGAGTGGTTCACCACTATTTTCTATAAGTGCTTCAATAAATTCTCTCTCTTTTTTTGTAAGATTTACCAAAGTATCATTTTTATATAGATTTCTTGTGTTGTTATTAAAAACAAAATCATCTTTTAGTTTTATAGATTTTGATTTGTTTATATTTTTTGAAATAAGTTTTAAAAACTCTATAAACTCTTCAATATCAAAAGGTTTTATAAAATATTTATTTATATGTAAATCAATTGCCATTAAAAGTCTCTCTTTTTCACTATGAGCACTTAAAATTATTATTGGAATTTCGCTATTTTCAAACCGTATTTGCTTACTCATCTCTAAACCATCAAGGTTTGGCATTAAAATATCACTAATTATTAAATCTGGTTTAAAAGTCTGATATTTTTTAAATCCTTCAAGACCATCTTTTGCAATTATTACTTTATAAAACATATCTTGAATCGATTTTTGAAGAAGTTTTGCTAATTTTTGTTCATCTTCAACTATTAAAACTTTTAGATTTTTCATATATTTTGCTTTCAAATAGGAAATTTTATTGTAAATTTTGAACCATATTCTATATTTTTATGTAAAATCTCGGCTGAAAAACTTTTTTCTAAAATTATTTTTGAGATAAATAATCCAAGACCTGTTCCAGTGCTTTGATGTTTACTTGTAAAATATGGTTCAAATATTCTATCTAAAAACTCATCTTCAACTCCTAGAGCATTATCAATGAACTCTAAAAAAATATTATTTTCATCTTTATATGAGTTTATAATTATTTTTCTATTTTGAATATTTTTACTAATAAACGCATCTTTTGAATTTTGCAAAATATTTACTAATACTTGCACAAGTTCATTTTCTATTCCATAAACTTCAACATCTTTTATTACACTAAAATTTATTTCTATCTTTTCATCTTTGATTGTAGATTGTAGGATTTTTAAGGCATTTTGTATAGCTTGGTTTAGTAAAAAGTTTGATTTCTCTTTTTGAGGTGAAAAGAAGTTTTTAAAATCTTCAATAGTATTTGACATTGAAGAAATTAAATCTTTACTATCTTGATATAGTTCTAAAAACTCTCTGTTTTCATTTTTTTCGTGAGCTTTTTTTAGATTAAAAAGTGTTAAATTTAACTCCATCAAAGGTTGTCGCCATTGATGAGAGATATTTGCTAACATTTGCCCTAAACTTGCCATTCTTGATTGTAAAAACAGTAACTCTTGTTGATTTTTAAACTCTTTTTGAAGCATTATTTCATTTGTAACATCATATCTAATTGCTATAAACTCTAAAATCTCACCTTGTTCATCTAAAATAGGGCAAATAGTTGTATTTAAATATACTGTTTTTTTATCTTTTGTAAGGTTTTTAACTGTTGATTTAAAAACTTTTTTTTCTAAAATTGTTTTCCATAAATCTTGAAAATTCTCTTTTGGAGTATCTGGATGTCTTACAATATTGTGATTTTTCCCTATAAGCTCATCTTTTGTATATCCAAAAAGGGTACAAAACTCATCATTTACAAAGGTAATTATTCCATTTGTATCTGTTTTTGATACTATATTTGAGTTTTCAATTGCTTTTTGGTAGTTGTTCATAATTTATTAAAGTAAAAAATAGAGATAAAATTAATTATCTCTATTTAAAATCTCACAAACCTCTTTTGCATGATATGATATTATAATATTTGCACCAGCTCTTTTAAAAGCTATCATAGTCTCCATTACAACTCTTTCATAATCTATTAATCCAGCAAGTCCTGCGTGTTTTATCATTGCATATTCACCACTTACATTATAAACACAAAGTGGCAATTTTGTCTCATTTCTAATATCTCTTACAATATCCAAAAATGCTAAGGCTGGTTTTACCATTAAAATATCAGCTCCCTCTTTTTCATCTTCAATAGATTCATTTATAGCTTCTAATCTATTTGCAACATCCATTTGATATGTTCTTCTATCTCCAAAAGATGGAGTTGATTCAGCCACATCTCTAAAAGGACCATAATATCCACTAGCAAATTTTGTAGAGTATGCCATTATTGGAAGATTTTCAAAACCATTTTCATCTAAAGTATTTCTTAGAGTTTTTATAATTCCGTCCATCATTCCACTTGGTGCTATCATATTTGCACCTGCTCGTGCATGAACTAGTGCTTGTTGTGCTGAAATCTCCAGAGTTTTGTCATTGTGAACACTCTCAGTCTTAGGATCTAGTATTCCACAATGTCCGTGATCTGTATATTCACAAAAACATAAATCAGTAACTATAAACATATTTGGAAATTTCTCTTTAATAGCTCTAATTGTTCTTGCTATAATGCTTTGCTCGTCTAAACACTCACTTCCAACAGAGTCTTTTAAATCTGGAATTGCAAAAAGTATAATAGAGTTAAGTCCAATTTTTTGCAAATATTCACACTCTTTTAAAATCTCATCAATACTCATTTGAAATACACCTGGCATAGATGAAACTTCTACTTTTATTCCACTTCCTTCTTTTACAAATAGTGGATATATAAAATCATTTTTACTTAAAGTTGTTTCTTGAACTAAATTTCTTAAAGTTTCATTTAATCTTAATCTTCTAAATCGCTTAAACATAATATTTACCTCTTTTGGATATAATCTTGCGATTTTAACAAGTTAAGGTTTAAAGTAACAAATGAATATAATTAAATCAAATTTAGCAAACCTGCCTACAAAACATGGAAATTTTAAAATAAAAGCATATAAACAAGATAATCAAGAGCATTTAGTACTATTAAGTGAAAACTTCTCTAATAATGATGTTGTAAATCTTAGAATTCATTCAGAGTGCCTTACAGGCGATGTTTTTGGAAGTATAAAGTGTGATTGTCAAAAGCAACTAGAACTTGCTATTAGCTATATTGCGAAAAACGGTGGAATGATAATATATCATAGACAAGAGGGGCGAAATATTGGGCTTTTAAACAAGGTAAATGCTTATAGTTTGCAAGATAGTGGAAAAGATACAATTGAAGCAAATTTGGCACTTGGATTTAAAGAAGATGAGAGAGAATATAGCATAGTTGAGTATATTTTAAAAGATTTAAATATAAAAAAGATAAATATTCTTACAAATAATCCTGCAAAACTAGAGTTTTTGGAGAGTTTAGATGTACAAATAGTAGAGCGAATTCCTACAATTGTAGAACCAAACTGCTATAATAAAGAGTATTTAAAAACAAAAAAAGAGAAAATGGGACACCTATTAAATTGAGTTTAAAAACATTAATAAAAAAATATAATCTAAGCTTAGACGATGATTTTATAAAATCTTGTGAAATTTTCATATCTTTACTTCAAAAATGGGGTAAAATTCACAATCTTACAGGAAATTTAGAGCAAAGTAGTATTGAAAAAAACATAATTGATTCAATCTATCCAATAGAGTTTTTGGAAGATTTTGAAAGTTTAGCAGATATTGGAACGGGAGCTGGGTTTCCTGGGTTAATACTTGCTATGTACTACAAAGAAAAAGATATCTATCTAATAGAACCAAGGGTCAAAAGAGTGTCTTTTTTAAATTTTGTAAAAGCTAGTTTAGGATTAAAAAATCTAAAAGTTTTACAAAAAAGAGTTGAAGATGTAGAAGATTTAGAAGTAGATTTAATCACAAGTAGGGCTGTTACAAACACAAAACTACTTTTAGATATAACTTCAAATATAAAAAAATCTAGTTCTTCATACCTTTTTTATAAAGGAAGTATGCTAGATGATGAGCTTGAAACGGCAAAAATAAATAACTATAAAATAGTTTCAAA
The DNA here is from genome assembly GCA_947629065.1 of uncultured Aliarcobacter sp. Taxonomy (GTDB): domain Bacteria; phylum Campylobacterota; class Campylobacteria; order Campylobacterales; family Arcobacteraceae; genus Aliarcobacter. The sequence goes on along the minus strand of CANRCH010000040.1, from coordinate 3,291 downwards.
AGATGATAGAAACTACTTATATATAAAAGGAAAAGAATGCTAGGAAAGATAATATTATTGGTTTTAGCACTATTTGTAATCTATCTTTTATTTTTCAAAAAAAGTAGAAAAGTAGATAAAAAAGATGATAAATTAATAAGCGATGAGATGATTGAATGTCCAGCTTGTGGTGTTTTTACTTCTCAAAAAGAGATGATTTTAAGCAATGGAAGATTTTTTTGTTCTAAAGAGTGCTTAAAAAAAGGTGTAAAATGATAATAATTGGTGATAAATTAGTACCAAGTGCTAAATTTTTTAAGATTTCAAATATTGATGAGATTAAAAATACAGAAGCAAATTCAACACTATATTTTCTTTTTAATGATGAAATATTAAAATATTGCTTTGAAAACTCTTTAGATTTTGCAGTTAAAATAGAATCAATAAAAGAGGCAATTTATGCAAATGCTTTAAATGCAAAATATATTATTGCAGAGAAAAAATTGGCAAAAAAAATTCAAAAAATAGCAGAAAACTATATGTTTGATTCAAAAGTTTTGGCAATAATTGAAACAAATGATGAGTTTGAAGATATTGCAAAAGTTGAAATTGATGGAGTTATATATAAAGAGAGTTTATTATGAAAGAGATTTTAGATATTATTGTTTGGGGATTGTTTATATTTATGTTGGCTATGTTTATTATAAATTTTAATAGACAACAAATAAAAAAACATACAGATAAGTTAGCCGAACAAGAAGATACAGAAGATATAAAAAATGAGCAAAATAAAGGAGAAAAACTATGAGAAAACCACTATTAATTGAAATTGGAGTTGAGGAACTTCCAGCTATTCCATTTTTAAAAGAGTTACAACATATAGATAAAAAATGGAGTGATATTTTAGAAAAAAATAGACTTTTATGTGATTTCGAGTTTTTTTATACTCCAAGAAGAATGGTTTTATGGCATAGAGAGTTTTTAGTAAAACAAGAAGATAGTGTTGAAGAGCTTATAGGTGCGCCTAAAAATATTGCATTTAAAGATGGAAAGTTTACTCCTGCAGCTCTTGGTTTTGCAAAAAAATGTGGTGCAAATGTTGAAGAGTTAGAGTTTAAAGATTTAGGAAAAGGTGAAGTTTTATACTATAAAAAAGAGTTAAAAGGAAGCAGTGCAAATACTCTTTTAAATGATATGGTAAATGAGTTTATCTCATCTTTAAGCTTTGGAAAATCTATGAGATGGGGAAGTAGAACAGATAGCTTTATAAGACCTATTAGATTTTTATCAATAATGCTAGGTGATGAGTTAGTTGATGGTGAACTTTTAGGAGTTAAATCTCAAAACTTCTCTTATGGGCATAGAATGGAGTCTTATGAGCCATTTTTATTTGATTTTGCTGGTGATTATTTCTGTAAACTTGATAAATATGGTGTAATCTTATATCAAGATGAAAGAAGAAAAAAAATTTTAGATCAAATTAAAGAAATTGAACAAAGACATAGTGTTCAAGTTGAGCTTGATTTAGAACTTTTAGATGAAGTTGTAGCAATTACAGAGTATCCAACTGCACTTATTGGAAAATTTGATGAAGAGTTTTTAGAGCTTCCAAGTGAAGTAATAGTTACATCTATGAAAGAGCACCAAAGATATTTTGCAGTTTATAAAGATGGAAAACTTACAAATAATTTTGTGGTAGTTTCAAATGCCCTAACAGATGATTTTGGATATATAATCTCTGGAAATGAGAAAGTTTTAAGACCTAGACTTGCAGATGCTATGTTCTTCTATAAAAATGATATAAGAAATGGTTTAAAAAATGACGGATTAAAAAATCTTCTATTTGTTGAAGGTTTGGGAACAGTTTATGACAAATGCGAAAGAGAAGCAAAAATTGCATCATATTTGGCACAAAAACTAAATTATAGTGATATTGAACTTTTAAATGAAGCTGTAATGTTAAGTAAAGCTGATTTAATGAGTGAAATGGTTTATGAGTTTACAGAACTTCAAGGGCTTATGGGTTATTACTATAGTAAACTAGAAAACAGAGATGAAAAAATATCTTTAGCATTAAAAGAGCAATATCTTCCAAGTGGTGAAAATAGCGAACTTCCAAGCACTATTTTTTCAAGTATTGTTGCATTGTCAAATAAAATTGATAATCTTATGGCACTTTTTAGTGCAGGAAAAATTCCTACAGGTTCAAAAGACCCTTATGCACTTAGACGAGCTGCTTTTGGAGTTGTAAAAATAGCAATTGAGCATAAATTAAATATTAATTACAAACAAATCTTCCAAGATTTACAAAATTTATATACAAACTTAGATTTAAAAGTTTTAAATGAGTTTTTTGAAGAGAGATTCTATAAAATATTTAATGTAAATCCAACTGTTTTAAAAGCTGTTTTAAGTAGTGGTGAGAGCAATATTTATAAAATCTCACAAAAAATTGAAGCACTTAATCCAATAGTTGAAAGTGATAATTTTAAAGAGTACACAACTACATTTAATAGAGTTGCAAATATTATAAAGGATATTAAAGGTGATAGCCTAGAGATTGATATAAGCCTTTTTGAACAAGCTGAAGAGAGAAACCTTTACAATAGTTTTATATCTATAGAAAACAAATATTTTGAAACTTATGATGAAGAACTAGATGCACTTTTTGCACTAAAACCACAGCTTGATGCATTTTTTGATAATGTATTTGTAAATCATGAAGATGAAAAAATAAAAACAAATAGAAAAAACTTAATAGCAAAAGTATATCTTGGATTTAGAAATATTGCAGATATAAAGGAAATCACTATTTAATCTATTTAAAGCTTTGCTTTAAATAGATTAAAAGTATTTTACACATTAAATATCAATTAAATCTTACATAAATACATTAAAATAATAGTATTTTAAATAATATAAAATATATTTTAATTCTATATGGTAAATAATAAGCAGAATATATAGCTATTAAATATAAATTTAACAAAATGTAAATATTAGAAAAATATAAATTTAAATAAATAATAATAATTAAATATTTATCTACTGTATGTTTTATAACATTAAGACAAAAAATATTTTTATAATTTTATCTTTTAAAATAGTTATTATATAAATGTTATAAAAAATACATACAATTTCTTTTTAAAAAGATTCTTCTAAATTCAAATTGTTTTTTATTATGTACTTATGAACATTACTATAAAATAGGATTCATAATGATAAAATATGTAATTTACTATTAAGAAGGATTATATATATGCATTATTATAGAATTTATGTTTAAAATTATTTTTTTAGAGTATTAAA
>CANRCH010000039.1 GCA_947629065.1 uncultured Aliarcobacter sp. | reverse complement strand
TCCAGCCATCTTTTTATCCTCTTTTAGTATTTAGAAATTTTAACATTTCTATGTCCTAAAAACTATAGCCAGATCAATATGATATTACCGTAATTTATAGAAATACCGTGTAATCATAATAAATCGTAATTTTCAAATTTAATCTCCATATTTTTATCTCTATTATACTAAATCAAATCTTCATATCTTTTCTAAGTAGTTTTAAAACTATTTTTCTTAAAAATTTTAAAGATGGATAAATTATTTTTTCAAAAATATTTAAGTTTATTAAAAAACTAAAAAACTTTGATTTAAAATTATTTTTTTCTAATAGACTATCAATCTTTTGAACTGCTTCAAAGCCTTGAGATATTTGTGAATCTAGTTCTAAAATCACACCATCATTTATATCAAAGCCCTCTTCTTTTAAGTTATTAAGTAAGCTCTTATTCGTTCTTGCATCAATTAATTCAATATCACATAGCTTTTTTAACTCTATATATTTACTATACTTTTCACAAAATGGACACTCTTTATCATAATAAACTCTTATTTGTTTTTTATTTTTCATCTTTGTTTTCCTGCATAAGCACTATTACTCTATAATTATACTCTAATAAATTTTGCTAAGGAGAGAATATGCAAAATCAAAAAAATAATCAAATATATATTATAGGAGATATTCACGGATGTTATAAAACACTTTTGGCTTTAATAGATAAACTACCAAATAAAAAGGATTCAAAAATAGTTTTTGCAGGTGATTTAATTGATAGAGGAAAAGATTCAGCAAAAGTTATTGATTTAATTATGGAAAATAACTATAAAGCTGTAAGAGGAAACCATGAAGAGATGCTTTTAGAGTATGGTCCAACAAGAACTGAACAAGAGTTTACACAAGATGGAAAGTATTGGATTGTAAATAATGGTGGAAGAGAGACTATGAAATCTTTTAAAAGTGAAGAACACTATTTTAAGTGTTATGATTTTATAGAAAATTTACCACTATATCTTGAGTTTAAAGATTATAAAACCCAAGATAATAGATATTTAGTTGTAAGTCACTCAAGTATTGGAAGAGTTTGGCATTTAAGAAATAGTCAAGATAGATTTGATAAAGAGGATTTTGAAAATCAAGTTTTATGGAGTAGAAAATCAAGTGTTGATATAAAAGAGATTTTTAATGTATATGGTCACACTATTTTTGAAGAACCAAAAATGACAGAGTTTTCTTGTGGTATAGATTTGGGTTCATATCATGAAAAAGACCCTTTAAAAATCCCAAATCCAAGAATCTGTGCTTTGGAGTTTCCAAGTATGAGAATATTTACTCAAGAGAATATTGAAGATTAAAGATTTTAAAATCTTTAAAGCTTCTCTAAAAGTTTATCTATTTTTTTGTTTGAATCTATGATTCTTTCTACTTTTATATTTCCATTTTGCAACTCACCATAAACAGTATCTACAATCTCTTTCAAGCTTAAAGGTTTTGCAAGTTGATTTGCAAAAAGTAAGATATTCACTCCACTATTTATAGCTAAACTTACAGTTTGTTTTAAATCATAATGCTTACTTATTGCACTCATTTGTAAATCATCTGTGATTAAAACTCCATCAAAACCAAGCTTTTCTCTTAAAAGTTTACTATTTGTAGCATAAGATAGAGTTGCTGGATATTTAGAATCTATGTTTTTATTAAATACATGAGCTGTCATTATTAAATCTACACTTTTGTTTTTTATTAAATTTTTATATGGTTCAAGCTCAATTTTACTACAAGTATTACTAATATCTACAAAACCTAAATGCGAATCAGCCAATGATGAACCATGACCTGGAAAGTGTTTTAAGCTTGTTAATACACCCTCTTCATTCATCTGTTCTATAAATATTTTTGCATATTTTGTAACAATTTTTTCATCTTTAGAAAAACTTCTTCCTCTTGTTACAATTACTTTGTTTTTTGGGTTTATTGCTAAATCAACAGAAGGTGCAAAATTTAGATTAATTCCAGAGTATTTTAACTCTTTTGCCAAAGTATCATAAGAACTTCTTGCAAATTCATCACCATTTTTTGCAATTTCATTTGCACTTAAAGTGTTTGTAAATCCATGTTTTGGTTTTAATCTTTGAACAGCTCCACCTTCTTGGTCAATAGAAATTAAAAGTTTCTCTTTTCTAAAACTTTGTAGAGTTTCATTTAATTTTTTTAGCTGATCTCTTGATTCTATATTTTTTGCTTTATCTTTATTTGTTGGATCCATATCAAACAAAATAACTCCACCAAGACCTGATTTTATATCTTTTGCTATTTGGCTATTTGCATCTATTTTTGTGCCATAAAATCCTAAAATAACCATTTTTGCTATCATTTTCTCAAGTTCTTGTTTTGAATAGTTATTTGCAAAACTTGAAACTACAAATAAAATTAAAAAAACTATTATTCTCAAAATTTATCCTATTTAACCCATGATTTATAATTAAAAAATGCAGGAAACTGCTTTTTAAACTCATCTTTTTCAAAAGAAAAACTATAATTTTCCATATACTCTTGCAAAACTTCATAATTTCTTTTTAGCTCTGTAAATTTTTCGTGGCTTCCTGTACTCATATCTGGATGATATTTTTTTGATAGTTTTAAGTATCTTTTTTTTATATCTTTTTTACTCATATTTGAGATAATTCCAAACATATCAACTGCTTTTTCAAACTCTATATAATCCATATAATATTCCTTAAAATCCTATTTACAAAGCTCTTGCTTACTATCACAAATAATCTCTAATAATCTTTTAGACTCTTCATCGCCTTGTTTTACAGCCTCTTTTAAATACTTTACAGCTTTTTTATAATCTTGTTTAACTTTAGTTTTATTTGGTTTCACATCTTCATCTTCAGAAATTCTATTTGTACATAAATCAAACATATCTCCACTTGGTTTTATAGAAGTTATCTCCTCTTCTCCAAGATGATAAATAGAACCTAGATTTCTTTTTGCCTCTATATTTCCTAGTTTTGCAGCTTTTTCATAATACTTTACAGCTTCACTTATATTTTGTCTAATAGCACAACCATAATCATACATTCTTGCTAATTCATAGTTTGCTTCACCTGTTTCATCTTCACTATTTTCTACAATAGCTTTAAAAATATAGTATGCTTTTTTGTACTCTTCATTTTCCAAAGCACTTTGTGCTTCATCTATTGTAAATGCTTGTAAAAAAGTAGCTAAAAAAATAGTAATTATTAAATATTTTTTCATATATTATTTTCCTTTTCTTTTGATTTTTTGTACCAAAGATTTGCTAATTCTTGATTTTTTTCAACACCATATCCAAGCTCAAACATCAATGCAAGATTATGCTGTGCTTGTTTATGATTTTGTCTTGCTGCTTTTTCATACCATAAAACAGCATCTTCACATTGGTTTTCAAAATAGTATTTTAAAGCAACTTCATATTGTGCTTCACTATATCCACCATTTGCAGATTTTAAAAACCAAAAAAATGAGTCTTTGTTTTCTGCTTCAATCTCACAATATTCATAAATATATCCAATATAATATTGTGCAACAATATCATCTTTTCTTGCTAGAATTAAGAAAAACTCTAAAGCTTTTTTATAATCCTCATCCAAAAAAGCATCTTTTGCATCCAAAAAACTAATCTCTTGCTCTTTTTTTCCAAACTCCAGTTCAAAAAGCATCTCTTTTGCTTTTAAATAATTTTTTGAAGCAGCATGTTTTAGCCAATATTTTGCTTTTTCTATATCTTTTTCAATCTCTTTTTCATTTAGATATAGATTTGCAAGAATAAAAGCTGATTCAATATTTTCATTGTTTACAGATTTTTCAAAAAACTCTATTGCCTTATCTATATCTTTTTCTACAAATTCACCTTTTAAATACATATTTCCTAGATAAAAAAGTGCTTTTTTATCATCTTTTAGATGCTCTTTTGAAAAAATCTTATATGCCTTTACATAATCAAACTCTTCATAAGCTTTTACTCCATCTTTAAGATTTGAAGAGATACTTGGAGTTATAAATAGTGCAAGTTTTGATATAAGTTTTTTCAAAATTTAGCCTTTATTCATCTTTTTCTAAATATTCTTTTGTAAAAAATAGTTCAAACTCATTTTTAAGATGGCTTAAGATTGGAGTTTTTGCTTTATAAAGCCCTGAGTTGTTTAAAGAAGATTCTACAATTGCTTTTGTATATTCATGAATATCATCTCTAGAAAAAAGTTCATCAATATTTAACCACATAGCCTCTTTTATCTCATTTTTATCTTTTATATCTATTTTTGTACTTTTTGCTTTTGCAAAACAAAGTACATATAGGTTTGATTTATGAAATTGATGTGGGTAAAAATGCCCAATAGATACAATTTTTTTAAACTCTGCCACAACTCCAGTTTCTTCATAAACTTCTCTACTTAAAGCAGTGCTAATCATCTCAGCATCATCAATATAACCGCCAGGAAGTTTATAAAACTCATTTCTTAAATGCTCTTTTATAAGTAGTATTTCATTTTTATCATTTAAAACAACAGCACCAACTCCCAAAGTATGATTTGCTAAATTTGGAACAATTGCATCTTTTTTAAGAACATTTACAAGTAAAATATAATCACTATTACAAGAGTGAAAAGTAAAACCACTTCTTGTAGCAACTTCTATAAAATCAGATTTTTCAATTCCAATATATATCCAAATTAAGTTTTTGTTATCTTTTGTTTCATTTATTAATTGTTTTAAGTTTGTTTCAAACTCAAATTTAGAATCTGGAAGATCTGTTTTTTCAATAGTTATTCCATTGTATAAATCAAGGCTAGTTTTAAAATTTGCAATATATTTTATACTTGTTTTCATTTTTTATTCTTAAATATTTATTTTTATTATATTTAATTATACAAACTTTTGAGTTTAAAAGAAGTAAAGATAGATATAAATTGTATTTATTTTTTTATAAGTTTAAGTTTGTAGAAATCAGCTTTTGTAATATCTTGCAGAAATTTTGGTTCAACATCATGTAAAGCAATAATTTCTAGCTTTACACCATCAACTTCCCAGCCTTTTCCAGTATCGATTATTACTTCATTTTCAAAAAGCTGAACTAATTCAGCTTTTGAAACTATTATATCTTCTTGCATAGCTTATTATCTAGATTTTATATCTAGCGTATATCCTCTATTTGATTGATTTTTAATTATTTCATAATAAGTTTTTTGTCTAATTTTATTTACAATATTTCTCATAGTATAAATTGACATATCCTTACCTTTCCAAACCACATCTTTAATTGTATCATAATCAACAACATCTGTTCTTTTTGAAATCAATAATTTTAAGAAACCTTTTTCAAGTCTTGTAAAATCTATTAAAACTCCACCTGCTTTGAAGAATTGATCTCTATACTCATCATAATATACACCATGATCAAACTCTATTTTATCCCCTCTTCTTGTTTGATTTAAACTCATTAAAATTGAGAATTTCAAATCCATAACTTTTAGAGGTTTTGATAAAATTGTATAAGCACCTGCATTTATTGAAGTAATAATATCTTCTTCTTTATCGTTTGCAAGAATTACAATTTTTGGAATAGAAGGAACTATATTTAAAAGTTCTGAACAAATTTCATATAGTGAAGTCTGTTTTAACTCTGAATCAATTATTATTGAATCAAAAGGCTTTTCAGCTATTAAATCTAAAGTAGCTCTTAAGCTATCAGCAATATAACAACCTTCAAAAATTTTATTTATCTCTTTAACTGTTTTTTCATCATTACTAATTAATAATAATTTTGCATTATCAATTTTTCTTATATTTTTTATAACTTTTAGCATAACATATCTCTTTTAATAATTTTTATTTAAACAAAATAATAACAAATTTTTCATAAGAAGTCAAAAGAAAAAAGAATAAATAATCTTTTTTATAAACTTTTATATCTTTTTTGATAAAATAATATAAATTCATATATATTTAAAGGATAATTTATCAAAACTTTTCAAGATTTACAAATTAACAATAGCCTAAAAAAGGCACTTTTGGAACTATCTTACGAAAAACCAACTCCAATTCAAGAAAAAACTTTACCAATTGCATTAAAAAATAGAGATATCATTGGAGTGTCACAAAGTGGAACAGGTAAAACATGTGCATTCTTACTTCCAATTTTAGAAAACATATTTCAAGAAAAAAAGAAAAATAATCTTCCAATATTAAGAGCATTAATTCTAGTTCCAACAAGAGAACTTGCAAAACAAACAATAAATAAAATAGATGAGTATGGAAAATATTTAGATATTAAAAGAACAGCAATTTTTGGTGGTGTTTCAAAAAAAGACCAAATTAAAAAACTAGAAAATGGTGTTGATATTGTTGTTGCAACAACTGGAAGAGTAATAGAGCATATAAAAGAGAAATCTATTGATCTTTCAAGTGTTCAAACTATTGTAATTGATGAACTCGATGTAATGCTTGATTTAGGATTTTTAGAAGAGATTGAAAAAATTCTTCCAAATATTGGAAAAAAAAGACAAATTATGATGTTTAGTGCAACACTAAATCAAAATGTAAAAAAACTAGCAAAAGAGTTTTTAAATGATCCTGTAATAATAGAGACTTCAATACAGCGTTCAAGTGTTGATACAATAGAACAAGAGATAATTTTGGTTGATGAGATTATGAAAAAAGAGCTTCTTTCATATTTAATTGGTTCAAGAAACTACTCTCAAGCTTTAGTTTTTGTAAATATGAAAAAAGAAGCAGATGAAATAGTAGAAAATTTAAATCTTGATGGTTTAAAAGCAGCTTGTATTCATGGGGACATAAGACAAACAGCAAGGGCAAAGGCTTTAAGACAGTTTAAAAGTAAAGAATTAAGAGTTTTAGTTGCAACTGATATTGCTGCAAGAGGAATAGATATTATAGATTTACCTGTGGTTATAAACTATGCTTTACCTCAAGAAATCACTGATTACACGCATAGAATAGGAAGAACTGGAAGAGCTGGTAAAGATGGAGTTGCTATTACGCTTTTGAGTGTAAAAGATTATAGTTTTATGAAAGAGATAGAAAAAGAGTTAATTTTAGATATAAAAAGAGTTGAACTTGATGACTTTAAAACTAAAGAGAAAAAACCAAGACCTACAAAATCTAGGCCAAAAAAATTAAGTGAGAAAAAAGCTGGTTCTAGAGTAAAAAGTGCTTCAAAAAATATAAATAGTGATAAAAATAGAAGTAATAAATTTAGAAAAACTTCAAAAAGAGGTTAATTTTATAAATAAGTATTTGGCGAGAGGATAGAAGAATCGAACTTCTCACGGCGTTTACACAAAAACCGTCAATCAGGGTTGAAGCCTGTGGTGCTCACCAGATACACATATCCTCCAAAATAAGTTTAGCATAATAATATAATAATAATTAAATAGCAATTAAAAGGTAAATAAAATGTTACTAAAATCGATTCCAAAGGTTGATAAGTTTATCACAAACAAAGCTTTTGAAGGATTATCAAAAACTTTAATAACAAAAATATCAAAAGAAAAAATATCTAAATTAAGAGATATAATTCTAGGTAAAAAAATAGAAAACTATGATGAAAACATCTTAATTTTTAGTGTATTAAAAGAGTATTTTGATATTTTATCTCCATCTTTAAAAGCACTTATAAATGCAACTGGGGTTATTGTTCATACAAATTTAGGAAGAAGTTTAATAGACAAAACTATTTTTGAAAAAGTTTCAAATATAGCAAGTTCATACAATAATCTTGAATATGATTTACAAAAAGGTTGTAGAGGCGAAAGATATGAGCATATTACAAAGAGTTTAAAAGAGCTTTTGGGTTGTGAAGATGCACTTGTTGTAAACAACAACGCAAGTGCTGTTTTTCTGATACTTAATACATTTTGTAAAGATAAAAAAGTAGCTGTAAGTAGAGGTGAGCTTGTGGAGATTGGTGGAAGTTTTAGAGTTCCTGAAGTTATGAGCCAAAGTGGAGCAATTCTTAAAGAAATAGGAACTACAAATAAAACTCACTTAAGAGACTATGAAAATGCTGTACAAGATGAAGATGTGAAGATGCTTTTAAAAGTACATAAATCAAACTATGAAATTGTAGGTTTTACTTCTAGTGTTGAGTTTAGAGATATTTCAAATCTAGCAAAAAAACACAATCTTATAGACTACTATGATATGGGAAGTGGACATCTGTTTGATTTGCCATACGGTTTAAGCAAAGATGAACCAAGTATTAAAAAACTTTTAGAAAACAGTCCATCGCTTCTTAGTTTTTCAGGGGATAAACTTTTAGGAAGTGTTCAAGCTGGAATTATTGTAGGAAAAAAAGAGTTAATTGATAAACTAAAGAAAAATCAACTTTTAAGAATGCTAAGAGTTGATAAAATCACCCTTTGCTTACTTGAAGAGAGTATAAATCTATATTTAAAAGATGAGCTTGATAAAATCCCAACTTTAAAGATGTTAAATACAAGTTTAGAAACTTTAGAAAAAAGAGCAAATAGCTTAAAAAATAGTTTGCAAAAGTTAGAGAACTTTAGCCTAGAGTATGAAGTGATTTCTAGTAAATCTTTTGTTGGTGGTGGAACTATGCCAAACAAACAAATCCCAACTATTGCTTTAAGCTTAAATAACAAAACTTTAAAACCAGAGCAAATTGAAAAAATATTAAGAAAAAATCTTGTTATAAGTAGAATTGAAAACAACAAAGTTTTACTTGATTTTAGAACAATTTTAGAAAATGATATAGAAAAATTAAAAAATATTTTAGAAAAAGAGTTTAGATATGAGTAGTATAATTATTGGAACAGCAGGTCATATTGACCACGGTAAAACCGCTATTATTAAAGCTTTAAATGGTTTTGAAGGTGATACTACAAATGAGGAGCAAGAAAGAGGAATTACTATTGATTTAAGTTTTTCAAACCTAAAAGATGGAAATAGAAATATAGCTTTCATTGATGTTCCAGGTCACGAAAGATTAATCAAAAATATGATTGCAGGAGCTTTTGGATTTGATTATGTGATGCTTGTAATTAGTGCCGCTGAAGGAATAAAACCACAAACAAAAGAGCATATTGAAATAATTAATCTTTTAGGTCACAAAGAGTTAATTGTAGTTATTTCTAAAAAAGATTTAGTAGATACGCAAACTCTTGAAGCTAGAAGAAATGAGATTTTGGAGTTTTTAAAACCTTATGATTTTGAAATTAGATTTATAATAGCTGTCTCAATTTTTGATGAAGAGTCAATAAAAAACCTAAAAAACAAACTTTTTTCTATTCAAAACACAAAAAAGGAGGAAGAAAATTTCTTTAGATTCTATATTGATAGAGTTTTTTCACCAAAAGGTATTGGAACAGTTGTAACTGGTACCGTTTTAGGACAAAAAATAGAGCTTGAAGAGAAAGTTTTTTTACCACATATTCAAAAAGAGAGTCGTATTAAAAATATTCAAGTTCATAATCAAAATGAACTTTTTGCACCAATATCTTCAAGAGCAGCATTAAACTTAGCAAATATTGATAAATCAAGCATACAAAGAGGAGATTTAATCACTAAAAAAGGATTAATGAGAGGTTTTGATGAGATTGATATAAGTTTTTCTTGCTTAAGTGATAAAAAATTAAATCATAACCAAATCTATACACTTTTTATTGGAGCAAAAAGAGTTGAAGCTAGAGCTTTATTATTTGAAAATGAAGAATCACTAGAAAAAGGTTTCGCAACACTAAGATGTGAAGATAAAATATTCTCTATTTTTGGTGAAAAATTAATTTTAAGAAATCAAAATGAGACAATTTGTGGTGGGGTTGTTTTAAATCCAATTATTGATCCCTTGAAGAAAAAACAAAAACTTAAAACTTTGGAGTTTTTAGAGAAAAAAGATTTTAAAAATGCCTATAAAGAGCTTTTAATAGCACATAAAAAAGGGCTTGGAATCATATCATCAGCACAAAGATTTGCACTTTCACACGAAAATGCTTTAGAGTTTGCTAGAAGCTTAGATGATGTGTTTATAGATGAAAAAGCTCTTGTTATTTATCCAATATCTAGCAAAAATGAGATAAAAGAGTTTATACAAAATATCTACAACAAAAACTCTTATGCCCTACTTTCAAGTTCTTCAATTGCTTTAAGACTTTCATGGGCAAGTGCTAGTTTTATTGAAAAAGTTTTAGATGAACTTGTAGCTGAAAATTTTTTAATTAAAGATGGGCAACTATATAAAAATGCAAATATAAAAACTGATATTAAAAAAGATTTAGAAGATATATTCTTAAAAAGGCTTTTAGAAGAACATTTAAGTCCAACAGCACCTTATAATATCTATGATGATCTTGATATTGATAGAAAACTAGGAGATAATATTTTAAAATCTCTAACAGCAAAAAAACAAGTAATCAGGCTTCAACACAATCTTTTTATACATAGCCAAAGTCTAAACTTTTTAATTAAAAAAATGCGTGAAATCATAAAAGAGGATGGTTTTATAGAGATTTTCAACTTCAAACAAAGATTTGATTTAAGTAGAAAATATCTTGTAGCATATTTAGACTATTTAGATAATTTTAGCGATATTAAAAAACTAGAAAATAGAAGAGTTTTGGCTTGAAATTAACGCAAGAGCAAGAGGATATTGTAAACAGCAAAGAGGTGTCTTTTAAGATAAATGCAGTTGCAGGAAGTGGAAAAACTACAACTTTGCTTGAATATGCAAAAAAAAACTCCCACTTAAAGATTCTCTATCTTGCATATAATAAATCTTTGCAAATTGCATTAAGTGAAAAATTAAAATACTACAAGCTTCCACATTTACATGTAAGCACCATTCACTCACTTGCATATAATAGAGTTCAAGCATATAATTATAGATTAACAGCTGAGCTAAAAACAGCTGTTTTAGAGAAACTTATAGCTACTTTTGAGTTTGAAGAGTATGATAGAACTTTTTATCCAAGCCTTGAATATACAACTATTCTGAAATATTTAGTGAACTTTTACTGTAACTCAAGTTTAATAAATCTTGATTCAAAACTTCTTGAAAATTTTATAAAACAGAGCGATTTTCAAGCAAAAGTTTTAGAAATAATAAAAAAAAATGAAAAGAAACTACTAGAGCATCTAAAACTAGTTTTAAGTTCTATGAAGATTGGAAAAATAGAGGCCATACATGATTTTTATCTAAAAATGTTTTATTTAAATAAAAGAGTATCAACAAATCTAAACTACGATTTAGTTTTAATAGATGAAGCACAAGATATAAGTGATGTAATGATAGGAGTTTTACAAAATCTATCTTGTAGAAAAATATTTGTTGGAGATAGTTTTCAGCAAATTTATAGCTTTAGATATGCTACAAATGCTTTGGATAAAATAGATTTACCATCATACAGCTTAAGCACAAGTTTTAGATTTTCAAACTCTTATGCAAAGTTTTTACAATCATATTTAAACTCACTTTACACTCTAAATGAGTCAAAAAATCTTTTTATAAATGGAGTTGATAAAGATACAAAAATAGGAAGAGAGTTTATAGATTTTAGCAAACCATTTACAGTAATTTCAAGAACAACTTTTGGGCTTATGCAAGAGGTTGTAAAATATATTCACGATAAAAAAAAGCTATATTTTGAGGGTGGATATAGTTCATACTCTTTTATGAATCAAACAGTTTATTCAATTTTTTACCTAAAAAATAGAAAAAATGAGAAAATAACTGTGGATGAAGTAAAAAACTTTGATACTATTTTTGAGCTTGAAACTTTTGCTAAAGAGACAAAAAATCAAGATTATCTAAATATTATTAGATTTATAAATAGCTATGGAGATAATATTTTTGAGATAAATAAAAAGATAAAAGAGCATCTTGTATCAGATCCAAATGAAGCTGATATAATATTCACAACTACTCACAAAGCAAAGGGTATGGAGTATGAACAAGTTATTATGTGTGATGATTTTATAAACAAAAAAGATATTTTAAATAGTAAAAAAAACCTATCCTTTTCTACAATTAAAGAAGAGTTAAACATCTATTATGTAGCAGCAACAAGAGTAAAAGGTGCTATATTATTATCTGATTTACAACTACACTTTAAAGGTGAAAAAGAGTGAGAAAACTACTATTTTCTTTAGTTTTTATATTTTTTTCTGTCACACTATTAAGTATATTATATCTTTACAAAATAGACAAAAATGAGTTAAAAGAAGATTTTACTGCAAGTTTTTACTTTTGGGAAAATAGCTATAATCTAGACCAAGAAGTACTTGAAGAAAACAAAGGTTTACTATATATCAAAATCCTAGATATAAAATACTCAAATCGTCTTGAAATTATAAAAACTAATTTTATAAAAAACCCACCAAAAGATTTTGTGCCTGTAATTTATATTACAAATAAAACTTTTCAAAATATAGATTATAAGGATTTAGTAAACAAAATTCTTCCATTTATAAAAAACAACTCTTTTTTAAATTTTAGTGAACTTCAAATTGATTGCGATTTTAGCGATAGTACAAAATCAAACTACTTTTTGTTTTTAGAAGAGTTAAAAAAAGAGTTAAATATAGTTTTAAGTGCCACAATTAGACTTCATCAAATAAAATATTTTCAAAAAACAGGTGTTCCACCAGTTGATTATGGACTTTTGATGTACTACAATATGTCAAATTTAGCTGATTTTAA
>CANRCH010000038.1 GCA_947629065.1 uncultured Aliarcobacter sp. | reverse complement strand
TTGAGCTACAACTGCAAAGCCTTTTCCAGCTTCTCCAGCAGTTGCTGCTTCAACAGCTGCATTTAAAGATAATATATTTGTCTGAAATGCAATATCATCAATAATTGTGATTGATTCGTTTATTGATTGCACCTTTGCATAAATTTCCTGCATAGATTGTGTAGTTGCATTTGCAAGATTTTGTCCCTCTTGTGAAGAGTTTGCTAGATTTGAAGCCAGATTTGACATAGTATTCGTTTTTGTAGTAGTTTCTTGCATAATATCTGTCATTTTATGTAAAATATTTGTTGTTTGTTCTAAACTATTTTGTGACTCATTTGATGAGATTGTTAAAGTTTTTACATTTTCATTCAAAGTATTTGAAGAGTTTTGCAAATCTAAACTATTTTTTCTGCTCTCATTTAACATTGAAACAATTGCCATTTTTAAAGAGTTAATTGAAGAGATTGTATTTGAAAAATCTGTATTTTGTTTTAAACTATCAAGTTTTATATCTTTTTTGTAGTTGTAGTTTATATACTCATTTAAAATTAAATTAATCTCATCAAAATTTGCTTTTGTTGAGATTATCATATCATTTACAACTTTTTTAAACTCTTCAAGTGAACTATTATTTGTTGAAGATTTAATAATATTGCTGTAATCTCCAAGTTTTACTTGCTCTAAAACAGATTTTGCTTCATTTATGAAGTTTTTATCAGCTTCAAGTGCTATTCTTAATTCTTTCTCTCTATTATCAATTATCTCTTTTATTTTTGAGTATTCACTTGCAAATCTTGTATCAATTTGCAGTTTTTGATTTTCATTATCCATATTTTCAAGAAAATTTATAAGCTCTAAAGATAGATTTTTACCATTTTTATTTTCATCTATTTCGTGAAAAATTAGTGCTATTCCAATTATTATTAAAAGTGTTTTTACAATAATATCATCAACTAAAAATATTGCAATAAGTGGCATTGAGATTATTCCCACATAATGCAAGAAACTCATTCTAAAATATAGTGATCTTAATTTATTCATTTTTCATCCTAAAAAATTATTATTTTGATATATTGACTAAATTATGATAAATAAACAGTAAAACTGATTTGTTATTTTTTATTTTAATCTATTAATTTTCCCTCATAAGATGTTGTTTTAATAGCTTCAAGAATTTTTTCTATATCAACTTTTTTTTCATCATAAGTTACACTTACCTCTTTTGTATTAAGTCTAGCACTAACTTTTTCTACTCCATCAAGTTTTGTAATAGCTTTTTTTACAGCTGTTGTACAAAGTGGACAGTGCATCCCTTCAACCTTAAATTTTGAAGTTTCACTTGCAAAAACAAAATTTACCAAAACAAAAAATAGAAATATAATTCTCATAAACTACTCCATAAAAAGTGGGATTATCTCAGGATAAAATATTAATCCTAGTAATATTAAGAAAAAAACAGTTGCAAATATATATCTTTTTCTTCTTGTTTTTTTATTAATATCACAGCTCGAACTAGAGTTTTTTATACTATATAAATAGATTAAAAAAGAGATTATTGAAATAAGTGCTAGTGGAACTCTTGTATATTCCAAACTTGTAAAATAGCTCAAAAATCCACTTGAAAATCCAAAAAAAAGAAATAAAAATGCTGGTAAACAACAAAGTGTGGATAAAAGGGCAGTTAAAACTGCACCAATTATCGCAAATCTTGATTTTCTCATAAAACTTCTTGGGAACTATATGTATATGTAAATGTTTTTGGATTGTAATAATCCTTTGCATCTTCGCCAACTTCTGCATAAGGATAACCTAGCATATTTAAAGGATATTGTGTAGGTTTTGGATTTAGTACAAAATCTCTAGCACTATTAAATCCAACCCAGTTCATCTCCCAAGATCCAAAGAAATACTCTTTTACATCTAAAAGTTTTTTATCATTCGCTTTTAAATCTTCTGCTAATTTTACTTTTGCAACATCAGCTGGATCTGCTCCTACCCATCCAAGACCATCTATATAAAATTCTGCTCTACAGTGTTGTGCTCCTGTAATATCTGCAAAACCTTTATCATCGGCTTTTCCACAAGCATTTGATATTTTTGATTGACCTAATCTAATTCCAAAAAGCTCTCTTGCTGGAATATTTGCATTTCTTAAAAGGCAAACAAAAACAGAACTTATATCTGTACACTTTCCACCAAAAATCTTCTCTTCAATAGATTTTTGTGCATCTCCAATTCCACATCCAATAACACTCTCATCTCTATACATAGTACTTACAGTCCACTCATATATAGCTTTTGCTTTTTCTAAATCAGTTTTTGCATCTTTTATAATATCTTTTGCAAAATCTTGTAATTTAGGAGTCACTGGAATATGTTTTGTTCCTTCAAGATATTGCTTTACTTCATCACTATAGTTTTTGTTATTTTTTGCAAGTTCAAAATTTGTAGTTCTTTCTTGAGTTACTACACTAAACTCTAAATCTAATTTAGCCTCTTTTTCTATTTTGTCCCATTTTACATATAAAACATCGCTATCGTAAGGATTTTTTACAATTTTTGCTTCAGTATAATCGCCTTTATACTCTAAATTTGAAATTTTTTGAAAGTCAATCTCTTTTGGAAGTGGAATCCAAGCTTGAGTTACTTCATCACTTTTCTCAAAAATATAGCTATTTTTTACACTAAATTTTCTTGGTGTTTTTGTAATTCCAAAAGGGTTTTTTGATTCATTTGCAAATGCAAGATTTGGTGTTAGCACTGCTAAAGTTGTAAGTGCTGCCGTAGATTTTAAAAAAGTTCTTCTCTCCATTTTTTTCTCTTTATATTATTTCGTTCAGGGGTCAGATATAAAGATAAAATTGTTCCTCTTTATGTCTATCCATAACCTATGGACTGTGAACTAATTAGGCTAATATCCTAGTATAAATAATCTAAGCAATATCTTAAAGGTAAAAAATTATTTACTTTTATTTTATACTTTTTTAATATTGATTTTGTATAATAAATGATTATTTTAAAAAAGAGAAAGAATGAATAACGAATACAAACTAACAAAGTTTGTTCAAGCTGCTGGTTGAGCTGCAAAGATGGGTTCGGCGGACCTAAAACAGACACTTTGCAAAATAAATAGTAGTAATGAACAAGTTTTAATTGGATTTGATACAAGCGATGATGCTGGGGTTTATAAAATAAGTGATGATTTAGCACTTGTGCAAACTCTTGATTTTATAACACCTGTTATTGATGATCCATATATTTATGGGCAAATAGCTGCTGCAAACTCACTTAGTGATGTTTTTGCTATGGGAGCTGTTGTTAAAACAGCACTTAATATTGTAGGTTTTGATAAAAAGAACCTATCATCTGAAGCTTTAGGTGAAATTCTAAGAGGTGGTTTTGAAAAAATCAAAGAGTGTGGTGGAGCACTTCTTGGTGGACATACTATTGAATCACCTGAGATGTATTATGGATTAAGTGTAACAGGAACTATTCATCCAAAAGATATAATTAGAAATAATGGTGCAAAAATTGGAGATGTTTTAGTTCTTACAAAACCTTTAGGGCTTGGAGTTTTAACAACAGCTATAAAAAGAGATTTATTGGATATTTCAAGTATTAAAGAGTGTGCAAATATAATGGCTAGTCTAAACTATTTGCCATCAAAAATAATGAGAAAATATAGAGTAAACTCTTGTACAGATATTACAGGTTTTGGGCTTTTAGGACACGCCTCTGAGTGTATAAATGAGCTTATTTCATTTAATATATTTTGTAGTGAAGTTCCCATCTTAGAAGATGCTTTACCTTTGGCACTTGAAGGTGTAATTCCAGGTGGAACAAAGAAAAATATGAAGTTTTGTGAAGATAAAGTTACATATTTAAAAGATTTACCAGAACATTGTAAAGCAATATTGTGTGATGCACAAACATCTGGTGGATTACTAATTGCTATGAATAAAGATGATGCAAAAGAGTATATAAAAGAGCTTGAAGAGTTAAGTTTTGGATATGCAAAGATTATTGGAGAAGTAATTCCAAAATCATATTCAGATATTATTGTCTCTTAAATATTTATAATCTTTGGATTAAAAAAATTCAAAGATTATAACTCCTGTTGCTAAAATCCCAATAATACCAACAAAATAAGCACTAATTCCTTTGTACCCTTCCATTTTCTTAAGATTTATTACAACATAAGCAGGAACTAAAAATAGTGTAACAGCTATTAGTGGTGCTATTATTTTATTTATCATATCAAGAATACTTGGATTTAAAACAGCAGCTGTAAAACAAGATATTGATACAAATATAAAAGTGAAAATACTTAAACTTTTGTTTGAAAAGTTATTGATTTTTTTTGACCTTTTTATAATAGCTTCAAATCCCTCTTTTGTTCCCATATAGTGACCCAAAAAAGATTTCATAATTGCAATTGAAGCAATTATTGGGGCTATATATTGAAGTGCAAGATTATCAATTTTTATGGAGATATAACTTAAAATATTTATATTTTTACTATTTGCTTCATTTAATTCAAGGCTATTAAATACAAAAGCACAAGAAAAAAGGAAAAACAAAACTACAAATACCATTAAAATATGAGAATATTCTAAAATTTTATCAATACTATTTTCAGCACTTTTTATATTTAATTTCTTTTGCTCAATAACCATTGAAGATATAATAGCAACATGATTAAAAGCAAAAATCATAATAGGAATTACATAAAGTGTACTTTTAAAAATCTCTTGAGTATTTATTAAATCTATTGAGAAATCATTAAAAACTCCGCCATTATAAAACTGTATTAAATATATTGATAAAATAAAAATAGAGATAATAAAAATAAAAACCAAATAGCTAATTACTTTTATAATTACTTCAAGCCCTCTACTTATAATAAACATTAAAAAAGCAACCACAAAAAAAGATAGTATTACTCTATTAATATCTACAAAACCTAAATTTTCAGTAAGAATTAACTCTATTGCATTTGTTAAAGCAATTGTATATAAAAGCAAAACTACAAATATCTCCAAAAAATATGAGATGATTATAAGTAAGCCTATATTTTTTCCAAAGGTATTATCCAAAACCTCTGTAATATCATCTAAGCCATCGTTTTTATAGATAAATTTTGCTAAAAGTTTGTGAGAATAGTGAGTTAAAGGATAGGCTAAAATAGCCATAATAATCAAAGAGAGAAATCCACCTGTACCAATACTAATTGGTAAAAAAAGAATCCCAGCACCAATTGCTGTACCAAATAGGCTCATTGTCCAATAAAGTATCTGTTTATCCATTAGAAAATGAGACCTATTTGTATTTTAATTTATGAAAGAGTTTTTGCTAATTCAACTGCAAATCTAACACCCGTTCCACTTGCTCCATAAGGATTGTATCCCCAAGCTTTCTCAACAAATGCAGGACCTGCTATATCAAAGTGAATCCATTTATCTTTATTCTCTTTATAAATAAAGTTATCTAAAAACATTCCAGCAGTGATTGCACCACCATATCTAGTGTTTGAAATATTACAAACATCTGCAATTTCTGATTTTATACATTTTTTTAAGTATCTATTGAAATCTAGTTTTGTTGCATACTCACCACTATTTGTACAAGCATTTAGTACCTCTTGTTTTAACTCTTCACTATTTCCCATAACACCTGTTGTATATTCACCAAGTCCTACAACACAAGCACCCGTTAGTGTTGCAAAATCAAAAATATAATCAATATTTTTAATACTATCTTGTGCATAACATAAACAATCAGCCAAAACTAATCTTCCTTCAGCATCTGTGTTTCGCACTTCTATAGTTTTTCCATTTTTTGCTTTTAAAATATCATCTGGTTTATATGCATTTCCACCAATCATATTTTCAACAGCACCAATAATAGCGTGTACTTCAATAGGAAGTTTTAGTTTTGCAATTGCATAAATTGCGTTTAAAACAGCAACTCCACCTGATTTATCAGCTTTCATTGTAATCATAAAATCAGCTGGTTTTAAAGATAATCCACCACTATCATAAGTTAATCCTTTACCTACGAATACTATTTTTTTCTTTGCTTTTTTAGGTTTATATGTAAGATGAATTAATTTTGGTTCGTGAATAGATGCTCTTGCTACACTGTGCATTGCCATCATTCCATGTTTTTCTAAATACTCTTCTCCATGAACTTCACAAGATATATCTAATTCACTTGCAAACTCTCTTGCTTTTGTAGAAAAAACTTCAGGATAAAAATCTTGTGGGCTTGTATTTACCATATCTCTAGCACTATTAACTGCATTTGCAATAATTGATGACTCTTCTAAAATATCATCAAGTTTTGAAGATTTTTTATCTACAACAAAACTCAATTCAAATTTTTTATCAGTTTTTTCACTTTTATAAGCTTCAAATTTATAGCTTCCTAAAATTGCACCCTCAACTAAAGCTTTAAAATTCTCTTTTAAAACCTCATCAAGTACAATCTTTGCACTTTTAAACTTTGTACTAGCAATTTTTTTAATTGCTGTTGCACTTGCGATTGCAAAACTATCATAAGAGTCTTCTTCATATCCTACATAAACTTTTTTTGATTCAGCCAAAAGTATAGATGTCTCATCTTTTGCTTTAAACTCTAAAGTCTCTAAAATATCTTTATCTTCTAACTCTTTAATATCTTTTACGAAAAAAACTTCTAAATCAAAACTCTTTTTCTTACTATTTTCTATAATATTAATTTTCATTCATTACCTTTCTTTCAATTTTTTTTGTTGCATTATTAAACATATAAATAATTCCACCACCTGCTAGTAGTGCTATTGGAATTGCCATATACCAATGATCTTTTGCCCAATGAAGTACAACCATAATCTCTTCTCCAAAATACCATACAGGAACTATTGTAATAGCTGCCCACATCCAAGCAGAAATAAGATTTATAAATGCAAACTTTCTTGCATCATATTTTGTAAGTCCTATTGAAATAGGAATAATTGTTCTCATTCCATACATATATCTTTGAGTAAAAATTATTGGCCAACCATGTTTTTTAAGTAGTAAATGGGCAAATGCAAACTTTCTTCTTTGTCCTCTTAATCTTTTTAAAACAGACTCTTTATTAAATCTTCCTATATAAAAATATACTTGATCCCCAGCAAAACCTCCAAGACCTGCAACAAATATTGCTATAAATAAATTCATATCTCCTGAGTGACTTAAAAGTCCAGCCATAATTAATCCAGCTTCTCCCTCAAGCATTCCCCACACAAAAAGAATAATATATCCATGTTGCTTTAATAAATATATGAACTTTTCATCAATTCCATCAACTGGTGCTTTATATAAATTATAAGCCAAAAATGAGATAAATAATACCAAGAATACGGCAAAAATTTTCCCAGAGTAAGGTTGTATTTTTCTAAAAAGTTCTCTCATTTTATTCCTTATTCAAAATTTAACAAGCTTTTTGCTTGAATCATATCTTTATCACCTCTACCAGATAGGCAAACAATTACTGTTTTTCCTTTTATTTTATCTTTTGCTTTTTTTAAATATGCAACCGCATGAGATGATTCAAAAGCAGGAATAATTCCCTCTTTTTGGCTTAACCAAACAAAAGCATCAAGTGCTTCTTTATCTGTGATATTGTCATACTCTACACTTTTATTATCTTTATGAAATGAGTGTTCAGGTCCAACTCCAGGGTAATCAAGCCCAGCACTAATAGAGTGAGCTTCAAGAACTTGCCCATCTTCATCTTGAAGCAGATATGAACATTGTCCATGTAAAATTCCAGGGCTTCCAAGAGCTAAACAGCTTCCGTGTTTGGGCGTATCAAGTCCTAATCCACCAGCTTCAATTCCAATGCAAGTAACACCATCATCTTCTAAAAAGTGTGAAAACATTCCAATAGCATTTGATCCACCACCAATACAAGCAACAACATAATCAGGTAATTTACCCTCTTTTTCTAAAATTTGCTTTCTTGCTTCATAACCAATAATTGCTTGAAAATCTCTCACCATCATAGGATATGGATGAGGACCTGCTATTGTTCCTATTATATAAAAGGTATCTCTTGCGTTTGTTACCCAATATCTTATAGCATCATTCATAGCATCTTTTAAAGTTTTACTTCCACTTTCAACTGCAATTACTTTTGCACCTAAAAGCTTCATTCTAAATACATTTAACTCTTGCCTAGCAACATCTTTTGCACCCATAAAAACTGTACACTCTAAGCCCATAAGTGCTGCTATTGTTGCTGTTGCAACTCCGTGTTGTCCAGCACCTGTTTCAGCAATAACCTTTGTTTTTCCCATTTTTTTAGCCAATAATCCTTGAGCAATAACATTATTTACTTTATGTGCACCTGTGTGGTTTAAATCTTCTCTTTTTAAGTAGATTTTTGCATCTAACTCAGAACTTAAATTTTGGGCATAATATAGTGGATTTTCTCGTCCTACATAATCTTTTAAATAATAGTTTACCTCTTCCCAAAACTCTTTATCAAATCTATATTTTTCGTACGTACTTTCAAGCTCTTTTAAAATTGGCATTAATGTTTCAGGTACATATTGCCCACCAAAAATACCAAACTCACCTTTGCTATTTGGGTCAAAAGGACTTTTCTTTGGAATATAATCACTCATTTTATACCTCTAATACTGAATATACAGGTGCTATTTCTCTCATTTTTTTAGCCCCATCTAAAATTTTTATGTTCATTAAAAAACAAACTTCTAATAACTCAACTTCAAGTTTTTTTATTAAATTTGCAGCTGCTAGTGCTGTTCCACCACTTACAATAATATCATCAATCAAAAGAACTCTTGATTTCTTATCCTTATTAAATGCATCTAAATGTATCTCTATTTCATCAAATCCATACTCAAGTTCATACTTTTCACAAACTGTTGTGCTTGGAAGTTTTCCTTTTTTTCTTAAAGGTACAAAACCAATATTTAATCTACTTGCTAATGCACTTCCTAGCATAAATCCTCTTGCTTCTATTCCTGCAATATAATCTAAATTATATGATTTATATCTATTTTCAAGATGTTGCATTAAGAGTAAAAATGCATCTTTGTTATTAAAAAGTGTTGTAATATCTTTAAAAATAATGCCAGGTTTTGGGAAATCTTCAATACTTCTTATTGAATCAATTAAGATTTGTTTATCATGTTCGTCTAATACTAAGTTATTATTCAAAGTGAACCTTTTATAAAAATTGTAAAATTATTTTATTTTAGCCAAAATAATATTATGAACCTATGATTTACGCCAGATTTAATAATATTTATTTATAATTATATAAATTATTTTAAGGATATTTATGAAGTTTTTTCTTTTTTTCCTACTATTTACTAATATATTTGCTAACAATTTACAAAAAGCAATTATATATGACGAAAGAAAACATAATATTAACGGCTTTTACTTAAGTGAAAAACTAGATGGTGTTCGTGCATATTGGAATGGAGTTGAACTTTTAAGCAAAAATGGAAATAAAATCTATGCACCTTTTTGGTTTTTATCTAATTTTCCACCATTTGAACTTGATGGAGAACTATGGACAAAGCAAGGCGATTTTGAAAATATTCAAAGTATTGTTTTAAGCCAACAAGAGCAAAAAGAGTGGGAAAATATAACTTATAATATATTTGAAGTTCCAAATATAAAAGGTGATTTTAATGAAAGATTAAATCATCTAAAAAACTTTTTAGATAAAAATCCAAATAGATTTATAAAAATAATTCCACAAATAAAAGTAGAAAACAAAGAAGAAGTTTATAAATATTTAGATGAAGTTTTAAGCAAAAATGGTGAAGGAGTGATGCTAAAAAATCCCAAATTAGACTATTTTACAGGAAGAAGCAAAGATATTTTAAAAGTAAAAAAATATTTTGATGATGAGTGCCTTATAGTTGCATACAATCTTGAAAAAAATAGATTAAAAAGTTTAGTTTGTGAATATATTAATAGTTCTAAAAATAAAATAATATTTAACCTTGGAAATGGTTTTAGTGAAGAACAAAGATTGAACCCTCCAAAAATTGGAGAGTTTGTAACTTTTAAATATTATGGTTTTACAAAAAACAGTAAACCAAAATTTGCATCTTTTTTAAGAGTTAGGAATCAAGAATAATTTATATCTTTTTTAATAAATTTCATAAGTTTTTGACTCAATTCCTGAATCTTGTATTTTTTTACAAATATCACTAGTTTTTGAACTATCAACTGAAACAGCAAGAGAAACAGGTGATGTACTATTTTTAAGTTCAATAGAAACACAAGAGTTTTTATCAGTTAATTTTGAATCTTCTATAGTCCAGTTATCAGAACTTATATTTAAAGCATCACTAATTTTTTCTATTTTTTGATTTAACATATAGTAGCTTTGAATTGAGTTTACAACTGTATTTACATCTCTTTTAATAGTTGAAGCTAAAGCACTATCTTTTGTTCCCATAAATTTTGGAACAGCAAAAAATGCAACAATACCCAAAATAACAATTGTAAAAATCAACTCCAAAAGTGAAAAAGCACTTTTCATAATCTCTCCTTAAATAATTTTAGAGATTATAAGTACTTATCTCTTAAAATAATATTATAGATTATAATTTACTTTGCTCCGATTTTTGAAAAAACAACTTTTAGTGTTTTCATAAATATTACAAAATCTATCCATAAAGACCAGTTTTGGATATACCATTTATCAAGCTCAACTCTTTTGTTAAATGTTAAATTATTTCTTCCACTTACTTGCCAAAGACCTGTAATTCCTGGTTTTACTTCAAGAATAATATCTTCATTTTCTTTACCAATATTCTCTTTTTCTTCTAGCATATATGGTCTTGGTCCTATTAAATTCATATCTCCTCTTAATATATTAAAAAATTGAGGAAATTCATCTAAAGAACTAGCTCTTAAAAATCTACCAACTCTTGTAATTCTTGGATCTTTTTTGTATTTATGATAAATTGAATAATATTCAAGTTCATCTGGATTATTTATCAAATACTCTTTTAATATTTCATCACCATTTACATACATAGTTCTATATTTATAACAGCTAAATTTTTCTCCTTTTAGACCTAATCTTTTTTGTTTAAATATAACGCTACCTTGGGAATCTAGCTTTATTAGAAAATAGATTATAAGATGTAAAATCAATGCAAAAGGAAAGAATAAAACTACCATAATTTTTTCAAATATATTTTTTATAATTATATTTTTAATATTTAAAAGTCTATTTTCTATATGTATTGCAGAAATTCTAATATTAAAATAATCTACTATACTAGAATAGGTAAAATCTAAATGGTACATATAGGGTACAACATATATATTTCTAGCTTTTTTTGAATACCTTTTAATTATTTTTTCTAACTTTTTTACTTCTATATTCTTTGAAATAATAATTATTAAATCAGCTTTTCTTTTAGAAGATTTAAAACCAAAATACCAATTGTTTTTAATCTCTTTTTCCATATCTAAAACTAAGTTGGAGTTTCCCACAACTTTTACATTTATTTTAAAGAAGCTCATTTTAAAGAGTAATTTTTTTAAAAACCTTTTTGATATAGGTAATAAAATAGTTGCTATTAAATAAAAAAGTACTATAAATAATCTCGAAAACTCTTCTGACATTTTTGAAAGTATAATTACAGACAAAACAGCAATCATAGAGAAAAAAAGACCTTTTAATACTCTTTTTGTATCACTCCAAAAATCATATCTTATAAAATATATCTTTTCAAAACTAAATATAAGTAAAGTAATAAAAATAATCCACTGATATCTATAGATATTATTTTCAGTAAATTGTGGTAAAAGCTCTTGCAAATATGAACTTCTTAAATAGATTACAATCTCTAAAGATAAAACTAGTACTAAATAATCTACTAGTAGTAAAATAAAAATATATATAATATTGGCTAAACTATTTTTACTTTTCATCTCTTAGTCTCTTTTGATATTTTGTTTTAGCTTTAAATTTACAAAATCTTCAAACTCTTGTTTAAATCTTTCTTCACTATATTTTCTTGAAAGTTCTGAAATATTTCTAAAATCAAAGTGCGTATCTTCAAACTTTTTTACAGCCATTATGATATCTTCTTTTGTTTGTTTATCAAAATGTATACCTGTTATTTTATCCTCTACTGTTTCAGCTGTTCCACCATTATTTAGTGCAATTACAGGAGTTCCACAACTCATAGCCTCAATTGGAACTATTCCAAAATCTTCAATTGCAGCATATAAAAAAGCTTTTGCTTTTTGCATATATTTTATCAACTCTTTATCTTCTTGGAATCCTAGTAAAATAATATTATCTTTTGCTATTGATTTGATATTATCAAAATCTTCACCTGTTCCAATTACAAGTAGTTTTTTATCACTCATCTCATTAAAAGCTTCTACAATAAGTTTTGTTTTTTTATAAGGAACTAGTCTTGAGGCTGTTAAATAATACTCATCTTTATTTATATCTAGTAAAAATCTATCTGTTTTTACAGGTGGATATATTACAATGCTATTTTTATTGTATGTTTTTTTTATTCTTTGTTGAACAAATTTTGAGTTTGCTATAAAATAATCAACTCTATTTAAACTTTTTATATCCCAATTTTTAATATATTTTAAAGTTTTTTGTACTATAAATTTTTTTGGATTTTTTAAGTTTGATGTATATTCATCATATAGATCCCAAGCATATCTAATAGGTGTGTGACAGTAACAAATATGTAACTGCCCTGGGCTTTTTTTAATACCTTTTGCTACGGCCCAAGATGAACTTATAATCAAATCATAAGAGCTTAAATCCAAACTCTCTATTGCTTTTGGAAAAAGTGGTAGATAGTTTCTGAATTTTGTTTTTGCAAATGGTAGTTTTTGAATAAATGATGTTTTTACAGATTTATTACTTATTGCATCTTCTTTATCTTTAGAGTTTAAAAAATCAACTAAAGAAAAAATATCAGCCTTTGGATATATATCTAAAATAGATCTTAAAACTTTTTCAGCACCTGCATTTACAACAAGCCAATCATGAACTATTGCTATTTTCATAATTAATTATCTTCTAAAGCTTTATTTATTAATTGT
>CANRCH010000037.1 GCA_947629065.1 uncultured Aliarcobacter sp. | reverse complement strand
CTGTCGACACAAGGATTTTCAATCCTTTGCTCTACCGACTGAGCTATCGAACCACTGCAAATTGGAGTGAAATTATACAACTAGATATATTAATATTAACTTAAACTGAATACAAATTTCTTAAATTGTTCTCCTCTATCTTTATATGATGAAAATTGGTCTAAAGATGCAGCTGCTGGTGATAAAACTCCTAAACTATTCTCTTTTAGCTTTTTATCTATATTTAAAACTGCTGTTTCTAAAGTTTCACACAAATCCACATCTATATTGAACTCTTTGCAATAGTTTACAACTCTATTACAATTTGCACCTATTGCATATACTTGTATATCAAAATCTTTTAGATAATTAAACAGTGGCTCTAATGAAACACCTTTGTCATCACCACCTAAGATTAGATGAATATTTTTACTTTTATATGGAACTAGTGCATTTATTGTAGCATCTACATTTGTTGCTTTACTATCATCAATCCATAATCTATTTTTTTTATCTTTAAACTCTTCAACTTTATGTTTATCTACTTTATAAGTGTTAATCTTTTCATAATCAACTACATCAAACAATATCTTTTTTGCACATAAAGCAAGAATTGCATCTAATAAAAAAGGTTCGTTAAATAAAACCTTACTTTTATCAATACCAAAATATTCACTTAAATCATCACTACTTTTATATGTTATCACAAAAGCATCTGTTTTAATATCTTTAAACTCATCTGGAATAATTGCAATATCATTTTCATTCATTAGTTGAAGTGGTTTTAGTTTTGCTTTTTTATACTCACTATAAGTTCCATGCCAAGAGATATGATCTTCACTTATTGGAAGAAGTATATAGATATTTGGTTTTGCAGTTTTTGTATAGTGAAGTGTAAATGATGAAGTCTCTAAAATCCAAATATCTTTTTTTTCATCTAAAGTGCTTAGGGCATATCCAATATTTCCACCACAAACACTATTTTTTTCTTCCAAAATTGTTTGCATCATTTGTGTAGTTGTAGTTTTACCATTTGTTCCACTAATCCAAATAGATAGTGGCATATTTTCATAAAACAAATCATAATCACTAATTGGATTTTTTGTATTTTGTACTAAGCTATTATATGGAGGAATTCCAGGACTTACAACTGTTAATATATCTGAAGCTTTATCAAATATATCTATGTCATTATCATCAAAAAGTTCTGCATTTTCAAACTTTTCTTTGATTGCAAGTGCTGTGTTACCTTTTCCTAAAACTCTAATTTTTTTCATTATCTTAACTTTAAACTTAGTAGTGCTATTAAATTTGCCATAAATGAGATTATCCAAAATCTAACAATAATTTTATTCTCTTTCCATCCCTTTTGTTCAAAGTGGTGGTGAATTGGTGCCATTAAAAAAACTCTTTTTTGTCTTAATTTATAAGATCCAACTTGAAGCATTACTGAAACAGTCTCTAAAACAAAAATAAATCCTATAGATAAAAGTAAAATCTCTGATTTTGAAACAATTGCTAAATATCCCATAAATGCTCCTAGTGGAAGGGATCCACTATCTCCCATAAAAACCTCAGCTGGATAAGCATTAAACCATAAAAAGCCAATTAATGCACCCACAATTGCAGCACCCATAACAGCTAATTCTCCAACAATTTCAATATTTGGAAGAAGTAAATATGAAGCAAATACAGAGTGACCAACAACATAAACAATAAGAGAAAGTGTTGTAAATGCTAAAATTGATGGAACAGTTGCAAGTCCATCAAGTCCATCTGTTAGATTAACTGCATTTGAAGATCCAACAATTATAAACATCCAAAAAACTATAGAAAAAACACCCATTTCAAAAATAGGATATTTATAAAAAGGTACATATAAATCACTTGTATGTCCATAAAAATATATAAGCCCTACAACTAAAACAGCACTTATAAACTGTAGTAAAAGCTTCATTTTTGCACTTAAACCAGCACTATTTTTTGCTTTACTTATTTTTGAATAATCATCTTGAATTCCAATTAGTGAAAAAAGCCCAAGAGTTAAAAGTCCACCAACTATATAAAAGTTATTTAGTTTTGCACTTAATAGTGTTGCAATTATTGTTGCAAATATAAAAACAATTCCACCCATTGTTGGAGTTCCTGCTTTTAATTTATGTGCTTCTGGTGCTAATTCATAGATTGGTTGAGAAGCTTTTTTTGCTTTTGCCCATCTTATAAACTTTGGCATTAAATATACTGTTAAAACAAAAGCTATAAAAAAACTTATTCCTGCACGAACTGAGATATATTGAAAAATATTGATTTCTAAGTGTCTGTAAAGCCAATAAAACAAAATTAAACCTTGATTTTGATAAAATAAGCGAGATTATAATATATTAAATATTTTAAAAGGTTTAAACAGTATGAGTAATAAAACACTATTAATAATAACAGATGGTATTGGATTTAATCCTAGTGAAAAACACAACGCATTTTGTAGTGCAAACAAACCAACTTACGATTATCTATTTGAAAATGTTCCATATAGTCTAATTCACACTTATGGTGAGTATGTAGGGCTTCCAGATTTGCAAATGGGAAATAGTGAAGTTGGTCATATGACTATTGGAAGCGGAAGAGTTCTATATCAAGATTTAGTAAAAATCAATCTTGCAATAAAAGATGATAGTTTAAAAGATAATGATGTTGTAAAAAACACTATCTCATCTTCAAACAGTATCCATTTAGTTGGACTTGTAAGTGATGGTGGAGTTCACTCACATATAAATCACATTATTGCAATGGCAAAAATATCTAAAAATATGGGTAAAAATGTATTTATACATATAATTACAGATGGAAGGGATGTGGCACCTGATAGTGCAAAAAAATATATTGAAGAGATTTTAAATATTTGTGATGATAGTATAAAAATTGCAACAATTGCTGGAAGATACTACACTATGGATAGAGATAATAGATGGGATAGAGTTCAAAAAGGTTATGATGCGATTGCATTTGCAAAACCAAAAACTTCTAATTCTATTTTAGAGATTATTGAAACTTCATATAAAAATGAGATTTTTGATGAGTTTATTGTTCCCCTAGCTTTTGATGGATTTGATGGAGTAGAGGAAAATGATGCAATAATATTTTGTAACTTTAGAAGCGATAGAGCAAGAGAGATTTCAAGTGCATTTGCAAAGAGTGATTTCAATGAATTTGAGACTTTTAAAGGAAAACTAAATATTACATCTATGACTCAATATGATAAAAATGTAAAAATTCCTGTAATTTTCCCAAAAGATAATCCAAAAAATACTCTTGCAGAAGTTATATCTAAAGCTGGATTAACTCAACTTCATACAGCTGAAACTGAAAAATATGCCCACGTTACATTTTTCTTTAATGGTGGAGTTGAAGAGCCATTTTTAAATGAATCTAGAGTTTTAATTCCATCTCCTAGTGTTGCAACTTATGATTTACAACCAGAGATGTCAGCACCAAAAGTGGGTGAGGCTGTACGAACTGCTATGCAAAACCAAACAGATTTTATAGTTGTAAACTTTGCAAATGGTGATATGGTAGGACATACAGGAGTTTTTGAAGCTGCCATTAAAGCTGTTGAAGCTGTTGATTATGAATTAGGTCTTATTTTAGAAGAGGCTAAAAAAAGCAACTATAATATAATTTTAACTTCAGATCATGGAAATTGTGAGATGATGATGGATGATGATGGAAATATCTTAACAAATCATACTGTTGGAGATGTATTTTGCTTTGTTATGGCAGATGGTGTAGAAAAAGTAAAAGAGGGAAGTTTAAATAATATTGCACCAACAGTTTTAAAACTTATGAATCTTCCAATTCCACAAGAGATGGATGAAGCACTAATTTAATGGTAAATATTGATAGTTTAAAAATAAAAGTTGATTCTAAAAAACTTTTAGATATATCTTTTAGTATCAAAAGTTCAACTGCACTAATAGGTGAAAGTGGAAGTGGAAAATCATTGACTTTAAAAGCAATTTTAAATTTACTTCCAAAAAACCTAAAAGTAGAAAAAGATATTAATGCAGACTTTGATTTAAACTATCAAACTATTGGGTTTATTCCACAAAATCCTTTTACTTCGCTATCTGGAATGACAAAAATCAAAAATCAGATTTTCTGTAGTGATGAAAAAAAAGTAGAGGTTTTTAATCTTTTAGATTTGCCTTTAGAGATTTTAGAAAAATATCCATCACAAATAAGTGGTGGACAGACTCAAAGAGTTGTTATTGCAATTGCACTAAGTAGAGATATAAAATTTTTACTTCTTGATGAGCCAACAACTGCACTAGATTTTGAAAACAAAGAAAATATAATAAATATTATAAAAAGTTTAAGAAAAAATCTTGATATTAAAATACTATTTGTAACTCACGATATAGACTCAATAAGAGATATTTGCGATGATATTGTAATCTTAAAATCTGGAAAGATTGTAGAGTTTGGAGATACAAATAGTGTTTTAAACTATCCAAAAGATGAATATACTAAAAAACTTTTAGATTCATCATTTAAAAATAAACAATTTAGGAATTAAATATGCTGAAATTTTTAATCAAATTTCTATTTTTTATATCACTTATAGTTGGAATTGCTGCTGCTGTTTTTCTATATGATTTGTATGAAGATATAAAAGATGATATAGATAAAGTTGTAAACTATTCACCAAAACAAAGTAGCCAATTTTTTGATAAAAATGGAAATCTACTAGCTAATACTTTTAAAGATGAAAATAGAGAGTATGTAAAATATGATGATATTCCAGCAAGGGTTATTGAGTCTTTAATTGCTATTGAAGATACACAATTTTTTGAACATTATGGAGTAAACCCAGATGCAATTAGTAGAGCTGCTATTAAAAATCTTCAATCAGGTGGATATGGTGAGGGTGCTAGTACTTTAACTCAACAGCTTGTAAAACTTCTAATTTTAACTAGAGAAAAAACAATTATTAGAAAAGTAAAAGAGGCACTTTTATCTCTAAGACTTGAAACAATTTTAAGCAAAGAGGAGATTTTAGAGAGATATTTAAACCATGTATATTTTGGACATGGATATTATGGAGTTAAAACTGCTTCAAAAGGATATTTTAAAAAAGAGTTATACGAACTTAGTTTAAAAGAGATTGCTATTTTAGTTGGACTTCCAAGAGCACCTAGTTTTTATGACCCAACAAAAAATCTTCAAGTTTCACTTGCAAGGGCTAATCAAGTTATAACAAGACTTGAGACTTTAGGATGGATAACACAAGAACAATATGTAAAAGCTATAAATGAAACTCCAATAATTTATAACCAAACTCTAACTCAAAATAGCACTGCACCTTATGCTGTTGATTATGCTATTAAAGAGCTATCAAATGATTTTCCAGATATTTTATCAGGTGGTTATAAAATATATTTAACAATAGATTCAAAAGCACAAGAAATAGCAAATGAAGCTATTAGAACATCTTATGAAGAGTCTAAAAAAAGAGATTTTAATATAAGACAAGGTAGTAAAAATCAAGATGATGATAAATTTACAAAAGAGCTAAATGCTGCCATGATTTCAATTGAAAATAGCACAGGAAAAATTATTGCTATGGTTGGTGGAGTTGATTATAATTTATCTGTGTTTAATAGATCAACTCAATCAATAAGACAAGCTGGAAGTGCTATTAAGCCATTTTTATATCAGATTGCACTAAATGAAGGCTTTAATCCAGCAAGTCAGCTTTTTGATATTGGAAGAACTTATACATATAGAGAAAATGGTGTTCAAAAAAAATGGCAACCAAAAAACTCTGGAGGAAACTTCCAAGGAATTGTAAGTTTTAGAGACTCATTAACTTTTTCTAGAAACCTTTCAACTTTGAATTTAGTTACAGATGTTGGAATTGGAACTGTTACAAATGAGCTAAAAAGATTTGGATTTAAAAATGTAAATCCAGAACTTTCTGTTGCACTTGGAGCTGTAAATATAAATATGATTGAGTTTAGCCAAGCATATTCAGTTCTATCAAATCAAGGAACTCAAGTAAAACCATATATAGTTGAACAAGTTATTGATAAAGATGGAAATATCACAAAATTTGAGCCACAAACAGTTGAAATTACAACTCCTGAACAAACTTATTTAATAACTTCAATTTTAAAAGATGTTGTAGATAGAGGAACTGGAACAAGAGCAAAAGTAGCAGGGTTAGAACTTGCAGGTAAAACTGGAACTACAAATGAAAACAAAGATGCTTGGTTTTGCGGATACTCTCCATCTATTCAAACTTTAGTTTGGTTTGGAAATGATGATAATACTCCAATGAGAAGAGCAGAAATGGGTGGGACAATTGCAGCACCTGCTTTTGGGTATTTTTATAGAAAATATTTAGAGTCTCATCCTGAAATTCCAAGAACATTTACAAAACCAAAAGATGTTTATGATGGTACTTTTAATGGAAAAAGCGAACTATTTACTGATTTGTCACCACTTCCAGATATTGATACACAAATAATAATTGAAACAAATGAATCTCCTGATGTAATGGAGTTTTAAAAGTATAAAAGGTTTTAAGCTATATTAAAAAAGGGAGTCTAAAATTAGACTCCCTTTTTATTTATTACTATTTATTTACTAGCAAGAGTACATAGTTTTAAACTCAAATGGTGTAGGTCTTGCTTCATAAGGCCAAACTTGAGTTCTAAATTTAAAGTTTTGATAAGTATTTATCATCTCTTTTGTAAATGCTGGTCTTAAAAACTCATTATCTCTAATAAGTGCTTCTAGTGAACCTCTTAAAGTGTGAGGCATTTGTGGAATATTTCTCTCTCTAATCTCATCTAAAGTAAGTTCAAACAGATCATCATCCATAGGTCCTATTGGTTCAATTTTATTTCTAATTCCATCAAGTCCAGCCATCAGCATTGCTGCAAATCCTAAATATATACAAGAAGTTGAATCAGGGAATCTCATCTCTACTCTTGTTGATTTTTCTCCTGCACCATAAGGAATTCTGCAAGATGCACTTCTATTTTGTGATGAATATGTCAAAATTGATGGTGCTTCAAAACCTGGGATTAATCTTTTGTAAGAGTTTGTTGATGGGTTTGTAAATGCTGCAACAGCACGTGCATGTTGGAAAACTCCACCAATATACCATCTTGCCATATCACTTAAATTTCCATACTCACCTTCTTTATAGAAAAGGTTTTTACCATCTTTCCAAATACTTTGATGAACATGCATTCCACTTCCATTGTCTCCATAAAGTGGTTTTGGCATAAAAGTAGCACTTTTCCCATTTAAGTGTGCAACCATTTTTACAACATATTTTAGTTTTTGAACATTATCACTAGCTTCAATTAAATCTCCAAAAACAACTCCAATCTCGTGTTGTCCTTGTGCAACTTCGTGGTGTCCTAGAGTTACTTCAAGACCAACTTGCTCTAAAACTTGCATCATTTCAGCTCTTAAATCAACTCCATTGTCTATTGGGGCAACAGGGAAATATCCACCTTTTACCCTACTTCTATGACCTATATTTCCACCTTCATAAGTTCTATCATCATTCCACTCTCCATCTTCACTATCAACTCTATAGTGAGATTCATTCATAGTATCTTTTATTTTTACATCTTCAAAAACGAAGAACTCATTTTCAGGTCCAAAATATGCAACATCACCTATTTTTGAATCTTCCAAAGCTTGTACAGCTTTTTTTGCAATTGATCGTGGGCATTTTTCATACATTTGGTTTTTGTAAATATCATAAACATCACAAATTACAATAATTGTACTATCAGCTGTAAAAGGATCTAAAAATGCAGTTGGAACATCTGGTTTTAAAATCATATCAGATTTGTGAATTGGTTGCCAAGCATCTATACTAGCCCCATCAAATGGCATTCCGTGTTCTAAAAGTTCACTATTTATTGCTTTTATATTATATGTTACATGGTGCCAAGTACCTTTTAAATCTGTAAATCTAAAATCAACAAATCTAACTTCATTTTCACTACAAAACTCAAAAAACTCTTCAATACTATTTACAAATTTTCCCATAATTTACTCCAATTTTTTAAAGCTAAGATTTTATCTAAATTTATTTAAAATTTAACTCTTTTTTTATCTCTGTTTTCAAAAGTGATACACTCACTATATCCCACACTTTTTACTAAATTTACAGCCTCTTCATATCCAAAACCAACATGCTCAACTTTGTGTGCATCTGATCCGAAAGTTATATCAATTCCTAAAGAAAAAGCCTCTTCTAAAAGTGGTTTTGATGGATAGCACTCACCTATTGGTTTTCTTAAACCTGCTGGGTTTATTTCTAGTACCATATTTGCTTTTTTTATCTCTTTTAGTGCATTTTTTGCTAGTAATCTTACATCTGTTTGTGGTAAAAATTTAAAAACTTTTATTAAATCAAGATGCCCAACTATATCAAAGTAGTTTGTTTTTGCCATAGATTCAATAGCAGAAAAATAATCTCCCCAAATTTTATCTATATCAACACTTTCATAAACTCCAATAAACTCAGGATTATCAAATCCCCACATATCATTTTGATTTTGTAAAAAGTGAACTGAACCTATTAAATAATCAACTTTTGCATTTAAAATCTCATCAAGCATATAGCCTTTTAAATAATCAACTTCATATCCTAAAAGAACTTTTATTTGGTCTTTATATTTCTCTTTTGCTTCATTTACCCACTTTTCATAAATGCTTCTTTCTTCAAGTTTCATTCTATATTTTGGGTCATAATTCATAGGTGCATGACAAGCAAATCCGTATTCATCAACTCCTAGTTCTATTGCTCTTTTTACATACTCTTCAACACTACCCTCTGCATGATTACATAAAATTGTGTGGTTGTGCAAATCTACTCTTGTTTTTTTATTCTCTAATTGGTTCATACTAAAACCCCTGCTCCATCTATTTTTTGGCTTCTATCTTTTGCATAAATTCTATTTCCATTTCTCATATCATATTTCCAAATTGGTGCATTTTTTTTAAAATCTTCAACATATTCATCAATTAATTCTAAAGCAACTCTTCTTTGTGGGCTACAAACTCCTGCTATATATGAACTTGTATGATTTACAACATCACCAAAACTATGAGCCATAAAAACTATTGCACCTTTTTTTTTGGCTTTTTCTTGCCAAGATGAAAACCATTTTTTAAGTATTGGTTCATAAACATCAAAAGAAAGCCCGTCTATATTATCTTCATCTCTAATAATTCCAACAAAAGTAATAAACGCACCATAATTTAAATCTTTGTATTTATCATACCAAGCATTGTGGATTTTATCTATCTCTAAACTTCCACTATGAAGTTGTAAATCGTCGCTATAATTATACATATTTCAACCTCCACAAACAGGTGGTAAAAGGCTAACTCTATCACCACTTTTTAATTCAAAATTTTTATCATTTATTAGTGTATCATTTACAGCTACTGCACAAGATTCAAGCCAAGAAACTAAACTAACATCTTGTTTTAAAATATTACTTAACTCTTCAATTGTTTTTACATCTACATCTATACTATCTTTGTTTATTGGTCCTAGGAATTCAACTTTAACCATTTTTAAACCTCTTTAAAATATTTTTATACTATTATATCCACTTTATTTTAAAAGCATTAAAGGCAAAAAACTTTATGATATTTTCAAAAATAGATTTTATAAATTTATTACCATTTCATATATATATTAAAAAAAATATAAAATCTAACCAACAAAAAGCGATTATTGAGTACAAAAAATCATACCCTGCAAAAATTACAAATAATTTTAAAAAAAGACATGTTCATAGTGCATTTATTTCATCAATTGGTTCAAGAGGTGAGAAGTTTTTGGATTTTGGAATTATTGCAAGAGATTATGTGGATTCTGTTTTTGTGCTTCCTGAACAAAAACCAAAAGATGATTTTCAATCAAAAGCTTCAAATGCACTAGCGAAAATTTTAAATCTTGATGGAGAGGTAATTATTGGAGATAAAGCCCTAAAATATTATTTAAATAATGAGAAAAAAGAGCAAAAAGAGCAAAAAGAGCAAAAAGAAAAAATGATAGATTTAGCAAAAGCTTGGCAAGAAAAATATAATCTTCCTTTTGTTTTTGGGCTTTTATGCTACAACAAACACGAAACAAGACTAAAAAATCTTACAAAAAACTTTGATAAAAGAAAGATAAAAATCCCACAATATATACTAGAAATCTACTCAAAAAGAAGTGGAATTGCAAAAAGTGATATTTTAAACTATTTAAAAAGAATCGATTATGATATTGGCTACAAAGAGAAAAGAGCTTTAAAACTATTTTTAAAACTAACTAAAGAAAAAGGGATTATATGAGTATATTTGATGCCATTTGGCTTGGAATCATTGAAGGAATTACAGAGTTTATTCCTGTTTCTTCAACTGGACACTTAATAGTTTTAAGTGAGTTTCTAGGCTTAGAACAAAACAATGTAAATAAAGCTTTCGAGATAATAATCCAATTTGCAGCAATTATGGCACTTGTGTTTGTATATCCTAGTAAATTTACATTTAAAAAAATCAACCTTTGGCTAAAAATTGCACTAGCTTTTATTCCTATTGGAGCTGTTGGATTTTTGTTTGCAAAACAGATAAAAGCGAACTTTAGTGTGGAGATTGTGGCTTGGGCATTTATTATTGGTGGAGTTATATTTTTAATAGTTGAAAAGTTTTTTTATGATGATAAAAAACCTTTACTTGATGATGTTGAAAAAATTAGTTTCAAACAAGCACTCTATATAGGTCTTGCACAAATTTTAGCACTAATTCCAGGGGCAAGTCGTGCAGGTGCAAGTATTATAGGAGCTATGCTTGTAGGCTTAAATAGAAAAGCAAGTGCTGAGTTTTCGTTTCTTCTAGCAGTTCCTGTTATGTGTGCCACAACTTTTTATGATCTATACAAACACCATGAAGCAATCTTAGAAGATGGAAATTTACTAACTTTAGCTGTAGGATTTGTAACATCTTTTGTAGTTGCTTTAGTGGTAATCAAACTATTTTTGAAGTTCTTAGAGAAGTTTACTTTTGTAGCTTTTGGGGTTTATAGAATTTTATTTGGGATTTTGATTTTGGTTTTAATATAAAATCAAATCTCTTTTTATTTTATACCTAATCTTTTCAATCTAGTCTTATAAGATGATTTATAAAACTCTTTTGCTTCTTCACTTAAAAATGATTTATCAATCAACTCTTCAACTTTTGGAAAACTATCTTCTATAAATTTCATAATTTTATTAAATCGAACCTCTTTAAAATCAATTTGTTTAGCAAATATTTTAAAATCATCATAAGTATAGTATCCATATTTTAGATAAGTTGAACTATACTCATCTAATAACTCTAATGCCATATCTCCATATTTTTCGTTTATATGGAATCTAGTATTTAGCAAATCATAATTTGGAGTTAAAAAATATTCATTAGAATTTGCTTTGCTATATAAAGAGAAGTTTTTTAAGTGAGCATCGCCATTGCAAATAAGATAGTTTAAAAGAACTCTTTTAAAAAAATCTTCTATTGAGACTACACTTGAAGCTACATATTTTTTTATCATTTTTGCACAATCCACATAAGAACAAGCATCGTATTTATAGTTTTCTCCGTGAGATGATGGAGATATTTCCATAATTCCTGCAAAATCTTCTTGGTCATATTTTAGATTTGAACTCTCATCATAATCAAATCTTTTAGTAATATATGCAAGCTCACCATCGCTAAACTCTATTAAGCCACAAATTGCAGTTTGGATTTTAAAAATCTGTTTTGATATTTGCATAGACAAATGCTCATTTGCAACAACATCTTTCTCATTTTTTATATGCACATCGCTAGAGATTGGTTTTAAAATATATTTTCCATTTGTTGCTGTTGGGATCAAATCTTTGTTTTCAAATCTTAAAGAGATTTTATCTTGAACTCCTGAAATTGACATTCGAGAAGACAATTCAGCTCTTTTTTGACTAAACTCAAGCCTATCAAAATTTAAAGGATTTGGTACAATGCTATCGAAAAGTTCTTTTATACATTTTTGACAATAGCTATTTTTGAGTTTTTTATTTGTTGCTAGACAGCCTAAGCAAGTATTATTTTCCATATTTATATCTCATCTTTCTCAATTGTTATTGAACCTATTGTATTCTCTTTTGTTGTAAGTATAAGTCTTGAAAAATCATCATCTTTGTCAATTCTTAACTCTTTTATTTGAATATCTTTTAGTTTTCCTTCTGCTAGTAAGTTATAAAAAAAAGGAAATAAATAAGGAGATTTAAACTTCTCTTCTTGAAGTGGCAAAGTTAAACTAATAGGTTTTTTATTTGCTAATTTTAAATACTCTTTATCATAAACAAAAATATACTCTTTTTCATTTAGTTTTGATAGAGTTCCTGCAAGGATATTGTTTCTAAAAACTTTTGCTCTTTGCATTATTTACTTACTACTTCAATATTTATTCGCATACCAAGTGCATCTAAAAGCTTTTCAAGGGTTTTTATAGTTGGATTTGATTTTGCATTTTCTATATCTGAAATTGAAGCATAGCTTATGCCTGAAAAATCTTGCAAATCTTTTAACTCTAGCTTTAGCTCTAGTCTTCGTTTTTTGATGATTTTTCCTATCTTTACAGTTGTTAGTTCCATTTTGTACCTTAAATAAAGCATTCTTATTTAGTTTATAAGTTAAATAAAGCTAATTATATATGTTTTATTTTAAATATATCTTAATATTTAGTTTATAAGTTAAATATATGAAAAAATTTATATATTATAAAAGAGAAAGTTGCTTTTAAAAAGTTCTAAATATTTGGTTTGTATTTTATATTTTTATTTCCTCTATAATTTTATACTATAAAATAGTTTTTCTAATTTTGTTTATATAAGTTTTATAAATCGCATAAATAAAAAACACCTTGGGATTGGTTAGTTCCCTTGGTGTTTTATTCTCTCTATAGAAAGAATTTTTTAGCTATCTCAGCAAATACATTTAATGTATAGCCTATAGCAAGTAATGAATAAGCCACGAGTGCAATGTCGTTTATTATATGTTGCATAGTTCACCTCCTTTTGAAGATAAACTTTGCATCGTCTTACATTTCCACACTTGAAAAATATAGTATTATCAGCGATGAAGTGCTTAACTTCTTGGTTTGGAATGGCACAAGGTGTTTCCACTTCTCTATAAACACAAAGCAAAAAAAAAGCCCTAAGAAAAAATCTCAGGGCTTTATCCTTAATAAAAGAAGTAACATACAACTTTTAATAAACGATTGCACTCATCTAAAAAAAGCTAACAAAGGTATTTAAATACTGATCTGGCTATAGTTTTTAGGACATAGAAATGTTAAAATTTCTAAATACTAAAAGAGGATAAAAAGATGGCTGG
>CANRCH010000036.1 GCA_947629065.1 uncultured Aliarcobacter sp. | reverse complement strand
CCTATTACATAACTTTTAAAGTGCATTTCTTAAAATAATCTCCAAATCATCTTTTTTTATCTCATCTTGAAATGATAGATTTTCTATAATTTCTGCAATACTGTTTTCATCTAAATCAAACTGTTTTAACTTTGTAGGTGTTCCTATTTTATTAAACCAGTTTTCAAGTTCCAAAATCCCATCTATTGCACTATCTTTTCCAAAAACCTCTTTTGCAAATCTTATAAACTGCTCTTCATTTTGTTTATAATACCACTTTGCCCAAGCAGGAATTACAACACTAAGCCCTGCTCCATGAGGGACATTGTAAAGTGCTGAAAGTGAATGCTCTATCATATGATTTGGAAAAGAAAATTCACTTAATCCAACTGTTGTTGTTTCATTTAGTGCATTTGTAGCAACCCAAGCAAACTCTGCTCTTGCATCATAATCGCTAGGATTTTCTAGTAAAATCTCTGTAGTTCTAATTACAGTTTTAATAATATTTTCAACATAAGCACTATTGTATTGTGGATGTTGTTTTGCTGTAAAATAGCCTTCAATACTATGTGCAATAATATCAGCAGCTGAATAAACTAAATACTCTTTGCTTACACTTTTTTGAAGCTCTGGATTTATAATAGAAAGTGTGGGATAGATAAAATTTGAAAATATAGAATCTTTTCTTTTTAAATCTTCATTCGTAACAACCGCATATCCATTCATCTCACTTCCAGTTGCTGCAAGAGTAATAATGTCAAAAATAGGAAGTGCTTTTGTGATTTTCTCTTTTTGCGTAAAAAAATCCCAAACATCACAAGTTGCCAAAGTTCCAACGGCTATTGTTTTTGAACTATCTAAAACAGAACCTCCACCAACACTTAAAACAGCTTCCACTTTTTGCTCTTTTGCTACTTTTATAGCATCTTTAATAGTACTTAAAACAGGATTACTAACAACTCCTGCAAACTCTACAAACTCAATATTATGCTCTTTTAAACTATTTGCCACAATATCAAAAAGCCCATCTTTTTTTACTCTTTGGCTTCCATAAACTATTAAAACTTTTTTTATACTATATTCACTTATATATTTTCCAATATTTTTCTCTTTATCTTTTCCAAACTCTATTTTTGTAGGATTATAAAAACTAAAATTTTGCATTTTGCTCCTTTATTTTTAATCTTGCAATTTTATCTATATTTTCTTTGATTATCTATTTATAATAATATTTACAATAGCTTATATAAATTATAATCTTGTATAATTGAAGCTTTAAAAATAAGGAATAATTTATGAAATACAATTTTGATGAAATAACAAATAGAATAGGAACAAATAGTTCAAAATGGGACACTACAAAAGCTGGAGTTTTACCTATGTGGGTTGCTGATATGGATTTTAAAGTAGCACCAAATATTATAGAAAATATTATAGATAGTGCAAATCATGGGATTTTTGGATATACAGTAATTTCTGATGAGTATTTTGAAGCTGAGATAAACTGGAGTAAAAGAAGATTTAATTTTAATATAAAAAAAGAGTGGATAGAACCAACAAATGGAGTAATTCCAAGTCTTAGCTCAATTGTGCAAACTTTTTGCGAAAAAGGTGACAAAGTTTTAATCCAAAGCCCTGTTTATCACTATTTTGATATAGCTATAAAACAAAATGATATTGAAGTTGTAAGAAATAATCTAATCTATGAAAACGGAATTTATAATATAGATTTTGC
Source organism: uncultured Aliarcobacter sp. (assembly GCA_947629065.1). Classification (GTDB taxonomy): domain Bacteria; phylum Campylobacterota; class Campylobacteria; order Campylobacterales; family Arcobacteraceae; genus Aliarcobacter. The sequence continues at coordinate 11,826 of CANRCH010000036.1, read as the reverse complement.
TGATTTTGAAGAAAAGGCAAAAGATGAAAAAGTGAAGCTTTTCATACTTTGCAATCCTCACAATCCTGTAGGAAAAGCTTGGAGTAAAGAGGATTTAGCAAAATTGGGAAAAATATGTCTAAAACATAATGTTTTGGTAATTAGTGATGAAATTCATAGAGATTTAATTATGAACAAATATTCTCATACAGCATTTGGCTCTATATCTGAAGATTTTTTACAAAACTCAATTACTCTTACATCTGCTACAAAAAGCTTTAATATTGCAGGACTTAAAGCTTCAAATATTATTGTGGCAAACCAAAACTTAAGAGTAAAACTAAACAAAGTTTTAGAAAGAAATGAGATAAAAAAGCTAAATATTTTTGGAATAAACTCTACAATCACAGCTTATAACTCTTGTGAAGATTGGCTAAATGAGCTTATAAGTTATCTTGAAGAAAACAAAAAACTTGTAGAAGATTTTATAAAAAATGAATTAAAAGAGTTAAAAGTGATAAATCTTGAAGCAACTTATCTTATGTGGATTGATATTTCAAGCTTAAATATAGGCTCAGCAGAATTTACAAAAATTCTTGAAGATGAAGCAAACTTAAGAGTTATTTCTGGAATTACTTTTGGAAAAGAAGCAGATAATTTTATAAGAGTAAATATAGCAACTCCAAGAGAAATTTTAAAAGATGGTTTAGAAAGACTAAAAAATGGGGTTTTAGAAGTAAATAGATTAAAAAACTAATCTATTTGTTTTCAAAAACATCTCTTAGTTCAAACTCAAAACCAGATTTTGTGCAAAAGTCGATAAAAATTTGAAAATAGTTATCGACTTTCTCTTTTTCATATCCAGCAAGGCTTAAAACAACAGCTCTTTTATCTCCAATAATTCTAGGTAGTGATGAAAAATCAAGCTCTTTTGGCATCATTTTCATAGAGTTTACTAAGTCATTTTCACTTGTAAACACCGTCATAGTTTTTCTATATTTTTCTAAGCTTGATTTTGGATATAACATATCCAAAGCTTCAATCACCATTGGATGACTCATAGATACAAAACCTGGCATAAAGAAAAATCTATTTTCAAGATAAAAGCCACTTACATTGTTTACTATATTTTTAAGAAGTTTAGAACCTATTGGAAGATTTGCCATATTTATACGATGTGGATAAGCTTGATTTCCAAATTGATTTATGATATTTTGTTTTAACTCTTCGTGAAATTCACTTTTTTCATCTGTAAAACTTTTTATAGCAACTTCCCTTGTATAATCATCAGGAGTTGCTCCAATTCCACCAAAACAAAACATTACAGAATTTGAATCAGATTTTATAAGATTAAAGATATTTTGCATTAAAGCTGGGTCATCTTCTATAATAAAAGATGCTTTTTGCTCCCAACCTCGCCTTAAAAGTTCACTATTTATAAAAGAGAAGTGCTTATCTACTCTTCTTCCATTTAAAAGTTCAGTTCCAATTATTACAGAATAAAAATTTGGTTTTTCTGGCTTATCTAAATTTCTCATAATTTAGATTTTTGATTGTATAAATTTATCTAAATCTTCCACAATCTCTTCAAGTGATCGTTCTGCATCTATTTTTGTAAGAAGATTTTTTTCTTCATAAAAATCTTGAATTAGTTTTAAAGGTTCATTATAAACTTTCATTCTATTTACAAATACTTTCTCTTCATCATCAGCACCTCTTGCACGACCTAGAACTCTACTTCTTGCAACTTCTTCGCTTACAACAACTTCAACACAATTTATAAGCTTTACATCGCTATCTTTTTGTAAATATTCATCAAGTTTCATTAACTGCTCTTCGCTTCTTGGATAACCATCTATTATTACTACACTTGTAGGTGCATTTTTAATTGCAGTTATAATTGTTTTAATTGCAATATCTATTGGAACAATATTTCCTTTTGATACAAAAGAGTCAATAATTTTTCCTTGTTCACTTCCACTTGCAATTTCAGCTCTAAACATATCGCCTGTACTATAGTGAGTTATATTTTCATGTTTTTGTGCGATTAATTCAGCATTTGAAGTTTTTCCACTTCCTGGTGCTCCAATTATTAGAAATAGTTTTTTCATTGTTTACCTTTTTAAATAGTTCCTATTTAAAAGGAACCGTTTCTTTAAGCGTTTATTGTATCAAAAATCATTTAAAAGCCAAATGTAAGTTAAAAAACTTAGGTATTATTAAATGCTTTTTAAATACAATATACAAAAATTTTGAAGGAAAAAATATGAATTTAATGCTATTTGGTGCTCCAGGTGCTGGAAAAGGAACTCAAGCTAAGTTTCTAATCGAAAAATACAATATCCCACAAATCTCAACAGGAGATATTTTAAGAGCTGCAATTGCTGATAAAACAGAGATGGGAATGGAAGCAAAAAAATTTATGGATGATGGAAAACTAGTTCCAGATTCTACAATTATTGGTATTATTAAAGATAGACTTGCAGAAAATGACTGTAAAAATGGATTTATCTTAGATGGTTTCCCAAGAACTCTGGCTCAAGCTGAAGCTTTAGAAGAGTTAATGCAAAAAATGAGTATTAAACTTGATAAAGTAATCTCACTAAATGTTCCAGATGAACTTATTGTTGGAAGAATTAGTGGAAGAAGAGTTTGTGGTGATTGTGGTGCGTCATTCCATGTAGAGTTTAATCCTGCAAAAAAAGATGGAACTTGTGATTATTGTGAAGCTGACTTAGTTATAAGAAAAGATGATAATGCCGAAACTGTAAAAAGTAGATTAGAGCAATATCACTCACAAACTACACCTTTAATCGATTTTTATAAAAACTTAAACCTTTTTGTAGAACTTGATGGAACAAAAGATGTAAGTGAAGTTACAAAAGATATGATAGAAGCTCTTGCTTAAGAAGTTTTTATATCTTTATTTTTAAAAGTAGCTTTTTTTAAGGCTACTTTTTTTATTTTAGAAGTATAAAATCAAACTCTTTATCTAGTTAAAAAATCACTCAATTCAAACAAAGCATTTTGCCAATCTTCATCGAAAATATCAATATCTAAACTTTTTGCATCTAAAATTGTAGAGATTTGTTTTACCAAATCCAAATCTTTTTGATTTGCATATACAACTCTTTTAATCTGCATATCTTTATATTTAGTTTCAAGTTCATTTAAATCTTTTGTTGTATATATTTTCTTATCTTTAGTAATAGCTTCAAGTCTAAATCTCTTTGCAAAATACTCTAAATGCTCTTCTAAAGTAAAAAAAGAACTTATATGGCTTTTATTTAAACTTTTCATAACTGTAAGAAATACTTCATCTATTTCATCATTAAATTTATCTAAATTTTTTTGATAGTAGTTTATATTTCTTGGATCAATTTTTACTAAATTTTCAAAAATAGTTTTTGCAACTATTTTAAGATTAAAAGGATCTGTCCAAAAATATGGATTATTTCCAATTTTTTCTATATTCAAAGATAGATTTACTAGCTCTATTTTTGGATTTTTTGCTTTTAAAACCTCTGCATACTCTTTTTCAATATCCAATCCAAAATAGATAAAAAGTTTTGCATTTGATAGTTTTTTGAGTGCTGATTCTGGAAGTTCAACTTTTTTTGTATTATATCTGTGAGTAATTTCAGAAATATCTCCCCCATTTTGTGCTATTTTCTTAACAATCGCACTTTCAAGGGGAAAATATGTAGTTATTTGCACTTTTGCAAATAAAAATAGTGGGAAGATTAATAAAATTAAAAATCTTATCACTATTAGTTCTTTTTTTATGCGTCTGCTTGTTTTCTAACTCTTATATGAAGCTCTTTTAATTGAGTTTCATCTACATCTGATGGTGCTTGAGTTAATAAACATTGTGCTTTTTGAGTTTTAGGGAATGCTATTACATCTCTAATTGAATCTGTTCCAGCTAAAAGCATAATCATTCTATCAAGTCCTAGTGCAAATCCACCGTGCGATGGTGCACCATATTGTAGTGCATTTAGTAAAAATCCAAATTTCTCTTGTGTTTCTTCTTTACTAATTCCCATAAGTTCAAATACTTTGCTTTGAATTTCCTCTTTATGTATTCTTATGCTTCCACCACCAAGCTCAGTTCCATTTAAAACAATATCATAGGCAATTGACTCAATCTCTTCTAAATCTTCTTTGTTTAAATCTTTTGGCATAGTAAATGGATGGTGAAGTGCTTTTGTTTTACCATCTTCAACTTCAAACATAGGGAAATCTACAACCCATAAGAACTCATAAGCATCACTAGGAATTATATTCATCTCATTTGCTAAGAATAATCTAAATCTTCCCATATAATCCCATACTGTTTTTTTATCTCCAGCTCCAAAGAATACTACATCACCCTCTTTTAAATCTGTAACTTTGATAATCTCTTCTAAATCTTCTTCACTAAAAAACTTTGTAAGTGGACCTTTAAGACCATCTTCTTTCATTTGGAAGTATCCAAGACCTTTTGCTCCAAATTTTCTTACATAATCTTCAAAACCTTTCATCTGTCTTTTTGAGAATATATTATCTCCATTTGGACATTTTAAAGCTTTGATTCTATTTGCTTTTTTATCTTTTGCAATCTCAGAGAAAATCTCATTTGTAGAGTTAGCAAAAATATCAATAACATCAATAAGTGGCATATCAAATCTTAAATCTGGTTTATCAGACCCATAGTTTTCCATTGCTTCACTATATTTCATTCTTCTAAATGTATTTGGAATATCTTTTCCACATTTTGTAAATACATCATAGATTAATTTTTCAGCAACACCAATAACATCTTCTTGATTACAAAAACTCATCTCAACATCTATTTGAGTAAATTCTGGTTGTCTGTCTGCTCTTAAATCTTCATCTCTAAAACATTTTGCAATTTGAAAATATCTATCAAACCCTGCAACCATTAAAAGTTGTTTAAATAGTTGTGGAGATTGTGGTAATGCATAAAACTCACCAGCATGAACTCTACTAGGAACTAAATAATCTCTTGCACCTTCTGGAGTTGATTTTGTTAAAATTGGAGTTTCAACATCTAAAAATCCTAACTCATCAAGAGTGTTTCTTGCTTGAATAGTTGCTTTACTTCTTAGTTGAAAAATATCAAATGATTTTTTACTTCTTAACTCTAAAAATCTATTTTTTAGTTTAATCTCATCATTTACTTTTTCATCATTAATATCAAAAGGCATAGCTTTACTTCTATTTTCAATAACTAATTCTTCTAATACTATCTCAATTTTTCCAGTTTCAAGATTTGGATTCTCTAATCCTTCACCTCTAGCTCTTACAGTTCCTGTTGCAATTAAAACAAACTCATCTCTAACACTTTCAGCTGTAGCTAAAACATCTTTGTTCTCTTGTGGATCTGCAACAAGTTGAAAAAAAGTAACAGTTGCTGGTTGGGTAAATAGTAGATAATCCCACCATGATCTCTTCTACTATTTACCCAACCAGCAACTGTTACTTTTTTTCCTATTAAATCTTCTCTTACACTTGTATTATAATGTGTTCTCAAATTAAACTCCATTTTTCTAAATAATTGGCGATTTTATCTAAATCTTACTTAAATATGTAGATTTACAAAACTTCTTTCCCTAAAACTACCATGATAATCTTCCAAATAATTTTTATATCAAGCAATTTTTATTGTTTTATATCTTTTCTAATATTCCCAATAAATTGCATAAAAAATACTAAAAAAATTGAAAGTATAAATCCTGTTACAAAAGCAACTGCGATTGTAAGAGATTTTTTTGGTTTTACTGGAAAATCATTTACAATATAATCTGATACCAGTTCACTATTTCTAAAACTATCATTTGTAAGCTTTAGTTTTTCCAACTCTAAAGAATCATTTAAATCATCCAACTCTTTTAAAAAATTAATTTCTAACTCAACTTTTGCTTTTCTAAGTGTTTCTTTTATTATATTTTCTTTTGTTTTTTCTAAATCTACAAGTTTAATATTTATTAAATTTTCTTTCTCTCTAATAAGATTTTCAATACTATTTTGTACACTTAGGCTTAAATTTTGTGTATTTAAAAGTTGAACTGCCATAAGCATATTTTGGCTATTATCACCTGATTTTTGTTTTGAGATTCTAGCAACTTCTGCTTCATACTCTTTGAGTTTTTCTCTATTAAACTCTAGTTTTTTTTCTAAAGAAACTAATTCTACACTTTTTAGAAGTTCTATCTCTTTTTCAATTCTAGGTAGCATTTGAGTATTTATTTTTTCAATATTTTGCTCTAAATCAACTCTTTTAACTTCTTTTGCATATTTTATTTTACTTTCAATATCTTTTATTTTTATGTTTGTTTTTTGAATAAATTCATCTATTTTAAATTTATACTCATTTTGTATAAAATTTAAAACTTCTTTATTCTTTTCTAATGCTTTTTCATTTGAATAAGCTTCAGTTGTTATTTCAATAAAATTTTCTACATTTTTTATTGTTGAGATTTTTGATACAACACCATCTTCTATAAATTCATATCTTCTTGGATCATCTACTCCATATATTAGTTTTAGTTTTTGCTCCAAAATAGCACTTGGCTCTAATAGAGTATTAGTCGAACTATATTCTGATAAGCTATTTTTGATATGTCCAATTTTAATAACTGATTTAACTTCATATATCTGAGTTTTAAATGAAACATAAATAATTGCCAAAATAGTAATAATAGCAGTAAAAACTACTATAAAGATCTTTTTCTTCCAAATTGTAAGAAATAGCTCTTTTAAATCTATCTCATCTTCATAAACATTATGTCTTGCATTTTCTTGCATACTTTTCCTTTAAAATATAATAACCTATTCTATCTTACTTCAACAAAACCATAAGCTGCTGCTTTATATAGTTTTGGCTCATACTCTACTTTATTATTTACAACTCTTGTTGGAACTACTTTAGAGTTTCCACCATAATATAAATAATTTGTACCTACTAAAACTGAATAATCAACCCACTCGTACTCAATATTTCCACCAAAATTTGAAACAATATCTGTTAGTTTTGAATCTACTTTATCTATTGAGTTTGCAAATAGTGCTTTTTGTCTATCGTGATCTTGAGTTAAAGTTAAGATTCTTGTATCAAAGTTATTTTGCGTTAATAAAATATTACTTGGATTTATGTTATTTGCACTTAATTGTGATAAAACCATTGCAGTTTTCATTAAATCAAGATTTATAAAAAAAGAACTTCCACCAAGTCTTGAACTCTTTACAATATTATTAAAATTTTTCTCACTATTTCCTATCTCTCTTTCATAAGATGAATTTCCTACTACATTATCATAAGCATTTTTTATATTTCTACTTATGAATGTATTTTGTGAAAAAATTACATTTTGTCCATTTGATTGATAACTTAATTTTTTAAGTTGATCTTCATAAGATATTGAACCAAAAATTAAATTATCATTATCTATACTATCATTTTTTTCAATTAATGGAAGATATACTTCAAAATTACCATTTGCAACTTGGTTTAAACTATCAAGTGCTTTTGGAGAGTATAGTGCTATTACTTTAGAGATATTTGCATCTTCTAGTTTTGAAAAAGCTGTTTTAATACTATTTAAACTCTCATCACTTGTACTTAATATCATTAAATTGTGGTCACTTTCTTGGTAAGTTAAATATCCAAGCATTGTATTAATTGCAGTTCTTGCATATTTATCAAGAAGTGTTGGATATACAAAAGCAATTTTTATTTTTGCTTTTGTCATATCTATATTTTGCATATCCAAACTACTTCCACTATTGTCCATAATTTGTTCTTTTACATCTGTTTCAAATACTTCAATTGGCTGGAACTCTTCAACTACAGTTGTTTTATCTTCATCTACAACTTTTGGTTGAGTTTGAATTTGTTGTTGCTGTTGTTGTCCTGGCATTTTTAGTTGAACAACTTGTTTTGGAGTACACCCGAAAAAAACAAAAGCAAAAATTATTGCTAAAACTATATTTCTCATCTAATCTTCCTTTAAAAAGTTTTTAATTTTTAACATATCTTGAAATGTATCTTTTTTTAAAGATGGATTTCTTAATAAAAAGCTTGGTGAATAAGTTGATATTGTTTGATATTTTTCAAAATTAAGGAATTTTCCTCTATCTTGAAAAAAATCACTATTTTTTAGTAGATAATTATGTGCTGTTTCACCCAAAATTACAATCAATTCTGGATTTACAATTTCCAACTCTTTCATAAAATAGTCTTTACAAGTATCAAAGTTTAATCTATTTGCTCTATTTTGACTATGGCATTTTAAAAGATTTGTTAAATATACTTCCTCTTTTTTAAGATTAAGTACATTTTCTATCATCTTCTCTAACATTTCACCACTTTTTCCAACATAAAAGCTATTTAACTCATCTTCACTTTTACTTGGTTCATCTATAACAAACATAATTTTAGAATCTCTGTTTCCATAAGAAAAAAGTGCATTCTTTCTTGTTTTTGACAATTCACATAAAAAACAGTTTTTAACACTATTTTCTAAATCATTAAGATTATTACTTAATTCAAACTTTTTTATATTTTCTACTTTTATATCAAAGTTTTCATGATAATTGTATCCATAAGATTTAAGATTATATAGATATTTTAAAATTTGATTTTTTTCTTGTTTTGTCATAAGTGATTTTACTAAAATAAAGCTTTATTCTATTAATAAGTAAAATTAAATAGGGTAAATCCCTATTTAATTATTTATATCTGTGAGTGATTCTACCTTTATCAAGTGAATAAGGTGTAATCTCAACTTTTACAGTGTCGTTTGGTAATATTCTAATATAGTGCATTCTCATTTTTCCAGAGATATGACATAAAACAATATGACCATTATCTAATTGAACTCTAAACATAGCATTTGGTAAAGCTTCAACAACTTTACCATCAACTACAATTACATCATCTTTTGCCAAATTTTATCCTTAGTTTTCCGTTTTACTTAAAATAACTGCTCGTCCATCAACTACAGCAACCGTATGCTCATAATGACTACCTCTTAATCCATCAGCAGACACAACATCCCAACCATTTTCTAAAATAACAGGATTTCTATCTTTTTGACAAATCATAGGCTCTATACAAAATACCATTCCATTTTTTATTTTTGGTCCAGATTTTATATCACCATGTTCTAAGTAATTTGGAATTTCAGGGTCTTCATGTGGCTTTCTTCCAATACCATGTCCACAAAATCTAATTAGTGGTTGGTATCCTCTAGCGACGATAAAATCTTCAATTTTTTTAGATAATTCTTTAAATCTCATTCCATCTTTTATTATATCTATTGCGTAATATAAAGCATCTTTTGAACAAGCTATTAAATCTTCATCCTCTTTTGAAATCTCTCCAATTGGCATAGTAATAGCACTATCACCATACCAACCGTCAATTTCTGTACCTATATCAAGCCCAAGAATATCGCCCTCTTTTAGAACAACATCACTTGGTATTCCATGAATAATAACTTCATTTAAAGATGTACAAACAGCATTTGGGAATCCATATAAGCCTTTGAATGCAGGTCTTGCACCAAGGCTTTCTATAAATTTATCTCCCATTGCATCAACTTCTTTTAGAGTCATTCCAGCTTTTACATTTGCATTTAAATACTCTAAAGTTTTTGCAACTGCTTCATTTGCAACTCTTAACTTCTCTATTTCATGTGGTTTTCTAATTGCAATTGCCATTTTATAGTCCAACTGCACTTAGTGTTTGATATTTATTTGAATATTGTTGTGCTTCAATTTTTCTCATAGTATCAATAGCAACTTGAACTACAATTAGAACTGAAACCCCTCCAAAATAAAAAGGTACACCCATTGCTTTTACAATTAACCAAGGAAGTGTAGATACAAGACCTAAATAAATAGCTCCCCAGAAAGTTAATCTTCCAGCAACTGTATTTAAAAACTCAGCTGTACTTGCTCCTGGTCTAACACCTGGAATAAATCCACCCTGTTTTTTCAAGTTTTCACTAATATCTTTAGCGTTAAATGTAATTGATGCATAGAAAAATGCAAAGAAAACTACAAATAAGAACATAAATATATTAAATGTATATGAACTAGGATTTAAATAATCTGCAATCATTACTAAATATTTATTTTGACTTCCTTGTAAAATAGTAGCAGGGAACATTAAAATAGCACTTGCAAAAATTGCTGGAATTACTCCACTTAAATTTACTTTAATAGGAATATAGTTCATTACTCTTTTGTTTTGATTTTGCATAATTACTTTTCTTGAATATGAAACAGGTACTCTTCTTTCCCCTAATTCAATATAAATAATCGCTCCAACAGTTGCTAGTATTACTAAAACAATACCAATTACTGTTAAGAAATGCATTTGACCATTGTTTACTAAATCAACAGTTCCACCTATTGCACTTGGAATTGCTGAAACAATACCTGCAAAGATAATTAAAGAAATACCATTTCCTATTCCTCTTTGAGTAATTTGTTCTCCAATCCACATTAAAAGCATAGTTCCTGTTAGCATTGAAATTGCAGAAATTGCAACAAATGTATTCATATCAATAGAAATTGCAGCTTGTCCATTTTGTCCTGTTAATGAGTTAAGTCCAATTGAAACTCCAATAGATTGAATTAAAGTAATAACTATTGTTGTATATCTAATGATTTGCATATATTTTTGCATACCATCTCGTTCTTTTTTCATTTTACCTAAGGCTGGGAAAGTTGCTGCTAGAAGCTCCATAATAATAGAAGCTGTAATGTAAGGCATAATTCCTAGTGAAATAATACTTAGTCTTTCAACTGCATTTCCACTAAACATATTTACTAACCCTAATGCATTGTTAGCATTTGAGTCAAAGAATTCTTTTACTACATCTATATTTACTCCAGGCACTGGCACATAAGCCAATAGCCTGTAAAGTAATATAAAACCTAATGTAACAAGAATCTTATTTATTAGATCTTTGCTCATAATTAGTTTCCAGTAGTTGTAACGTTTTCGTCTTTAATTTTTGCTACTAGATTTTTAGCTGTTGAACCAATTAATTTAACTTTTTCAACAGATTTTGATAATTTGTGTACAGATTTGATACTCTCAACTGTAATTTCAGATAAATTTGCAATAGCTGTAATTTTATCTACATTAATTGTATATGGTTTAACTACTCTAGAAATAAATCCAACTTTTGGAAGTCTTCTTGCTAGTGGTTGTTGTCCACCCTCAAAACCTCTTTTTACATTGAATCCAGCTCTAGCTCTTTGACCTTTGTGTCCTTTTCCAGCAGTTTTACCGTTACCGCTACCTTGTCCTCTACCTTTTCTTTTTGCTTCTTTAGTACTTCCACAAGCAGGTTGTAAATTATGTAATATCATCTATTATCCTTTAATTCTTGCTAATGCTTCAACAGTAGCTTGTACAAGGTTATTTGGATTATTTGAACCTAAAGATTTTGCAATAATATCTTTTAATCCTGCAAGCTCAAGAACTGGTCTTGTAGCTCCTCCAGCGATTAGCCCAGTTCCTTCTGAAGCTGGTCTTAAAAGAATTTTACTTGCATTATATTTATGTTCAATATCGTGTGCAATTGTAGTACCTTTTATTGAAACTGTAACTAAACTTTTGAATGCATCATCTAATGCTTTTTTAATTGCATCAGGAACCTCTTTAGCTTTTCCTGTACCAAATCCTACTGTTCCGTTTTTATCTCCAACAACAACTAAAGCTGTAAATCTGAATCTTCTTCCACCTTTAACAACTTTTGTTACTCTTCCGATTTTAACGATTGCTTCTTGAAAATCTTCTCTATTTACTGCCATCATTAATCCTTA
>CANRCH010000035.1 GCA_947629065.1 uncultured Aliarcobacter sp. | reverse complement strand
TTTGTAAAACCAAATAAAGAACAAAGAGTTAAACTTTGGCAAAAACTTCTTCCAAGTGCTTTACCACTTGAAGAGAATTTCGATTTTGAGAAACTTTCAATTCATGAATTAACAGGTGGACAAATAGAGCTTGTGATTAAAAATACAGCTTACAAACTAGCTGTTTTAGATGATGCTATTTTTAAACTAAGTGATTTTGAAGAGCAAATAAGTAAAGAGAAAAAAGGTCAATTCGACCAAGATACAAAAGTGGGATTTTTTAGAGGATAATATGGAGAATTTAGCTACAACACACGCATATTTTGGTGCTTTTATGATGTTTATAATAAGCATCTCTATTTTTTCACTTGTTTTAGTTTTATATAGATTTATTAGTAGAAAAATAGCAAGACTAAATAATGAAAAACTAAAAACAACAATCTATGAGTGTGGACCTGAAGTTTCAAAACAGGAAAATAGAATCTCAACACAGTTTTATTTAATAGCTTTACTATTTATTTTGTTTGATGTTGAGATTATTTTTATGTTTCCTTGGGCTGTGAATTTCAAAGTTTTAGGCTGGTTTGGCTTTGTTGAGATGATACTATTTTTAGTTATTCTTACTATTGGATTTTTATATGCTTGGAAGAAAGGGGCTTTATCTTGGCACAGCATAAAATGAGTTTAGATGATAAATTTACATCTTATAAACTAACAACTATTGATAAAATTGTAAATTTTGGGAGAAGTAACTCTCTTTGGCCCATGACCTATGGACTTGCTTGTTGTGCTATTGAGATGATGGCAACGGGAGCTAGTAGATATGATTTTGATAGATTTGGAACTATTTTTAGAGCAAGTCCAAGGCAATCTGATGTTTTAATAATTGCAGGAACTTTAACAAAAAAACACGCTGAATTTTTAAGAAGATTATATGACCAAATGCCAGATCCAAAATGGGTTATATCTATGGGTTCTTGTGCAAATACAGGTGGAATGTTTAACACTTATGCAACTGTTCAAGGAGCTGATAGAATAATTCCAGTGGATATCTATCTTCCAGGATGCGCTCCACGACCTGAAACGCTTCAATATGCACTTATGAAACTTCAACAAAAAATTAGAAAAGAGTCGATTTTTAGAAATATAAAAAGCAAAAGGTTGGTTTAAATTGAGAGAGTATAAAAATAGAAAAAACCTTCAAAAACAATCTTACTATCTTGATAGATTTTATGTAACTCCTAATCAAGAAAAAAAAGATGTGCAAAGTGATGAAATTTTTTCTAAAGATTTAGAAATAATTTTAGAAACAAACTCTATTCAAACAGCATTTATAAGACATACTCACTTAGTTTTAAATATAAAAAAATGTGAATTAATAGATTTAATGCAAAACCTAAAAAACAATCTTTCATATAATGTTTTAATAGATTTAAGTGCTATTGATTATATTGAAGAAAAAGATGGATTTGAGGTTTTTTATGAGCTTTTATCTATGGAAAAAAGAAAAAGATTAAGAGTTAAAACTTTTATAAAAAAAGATGAAACTATTGAATCAATCTCAAGCATTTTTAAAAGTGCAAACTGGCTTGAAAGAGAGATGTTTGATATGTTTGGAATAAAATTAGTTGGTCATCCAAATCTAAAAAGACTTTTAATGCCTGATGATTGGTATGATTATCCTTTAAAAAAATCATATCCTCTTCAAGGTGATGAAAGTGCTTCGTGGTATGAAATTGATAAAATATTTGGAAAAAGTGCAAGAGAAAAAATAGGACCTGAACAAAGAGATAGTGCAACTGTAGATAGATATGATTCAGAAGTTTTTGCAAGACTTGGATTTGATATTCCAAAAGGTTTTGATATAGAAAATGCACAAAAAAGTGATAAAAAAATCTATCAAGAAGATGATGCACCATTTTTTATGAAAAAGTTCAAAGATGAAGAGTCAAAAGTTTTAAATAAAAGAAAGTAAGAAAATGAGACAAGAAGCAAATAGATTAAAACCATTTTACGAAAATATCCATTTTGAAAAAGATGATAATACAATGAGTATAAATTTTGGACCACAGCATCCATCAGCTCATGGACAATTAAGACTTGTGCTAGAGCTTCAAGGGGAAGAGGTTGTAAAATCTACTCCAATGATTGGTTATTTACATCGTGGAATGGAAAAAATGGCTGAAAATATGATTTATAATGAGTTTTTACCAACAACAGATAGAATGGATTATATAGCAGCTAGTTCAAATAATTTTGGTTTTGCACTATGTGTTGAAGAGCTTTTAGAACTAAAAGTTCCAAGAAGAGCTGAAATTATAAGAGTTTTTCTTCTTGAGTTAAATAGAATTATATCTCATCTTTTTTGGCTTGCAACTCACGCACTTGATGTTGGTGCTATGTCTATGTTTTTATACTGCTTTAGAGAAAGAGAGTATGCACTAGATTTAATTGAAGATTATTGTGGAGCTAGATTAACACATAGTTCTATTAGAATTGGTGGAGTTCCTTTGGATCTGCCAAAAAACTGGCTTAATGATTGTGAAAACTTTTTAAAACATCTTGATAAGGAGTTAAAAAACTATGAAGATATTTTAACTCAAAATAGAATTTGGAAAATGAGACTTGAAAATGTGGGAGTTATTAGTAAAGAGTTAGCACTAGATTTTGCACTTTCAGGAATTGCTTTAAGAGGAAGTGGAGTTAAATGGGATTTAAGAAAAGAGCTTCCTTATAGTATATATGATGAGCTTGATTTTGAAGTGCCTATTTCAAACTCTTGTGATTCTTATGGAAGATATCTTTTATGTATTGAAGAGATAAAAGAGTCTTCAAAAATAATTAGACAACTCTATACAAAATATGAAGAAAGCAGCGATGAACTTATGGCAAATGCCCCTGAATATATCTCAGCATCAAAAGAGCAAATTATGACTCAAAACTACTCTTTAATGCAGCACTTTGTACTGGTAACACAAGGAATGAGACCACCAATTGGAGAGGTTTATAGTGCAAGTGAATCTCCAAAAGGTGAGCTTGGATATTTTCTAGTAAGCAACGGAACTCCCTATGCTTATAGGCTTAAAATTAGAGCCCCTAGCTTTTTTCACACAGCTTTACTTGAAGAGCTTTTAATTGGTTGCCAGTTGGCTGATGTGGTTACTATTATTGGAAATTTAAATATTGTTTTTGGTGAGATAGATAGATGATAAGAGTTGATTTAAGACATCTAAAAGATGAGTTTTATGATGAGATGTTAAAGAGTTTAAAAAGATTAAAAGATGAAGAAGTGGCTATTTTTTTATTTGAGATTGGAGATTTTTCACATATAAAAAAAGTTGCAAACTTTGTATATGAAAACTCTTTTACTCTTATGAATTCACTAAAATTTAATGAAAAAGATTGGACAGTTGTTGTAAAAAACAGTAAACCAGAGCCAAAAATAGCCAAAGAAGAGCAAGAAATTAATTTAGATAAGGAAGAAAAATGATAAAAAATGAGATTAAATCTAGTGATTTTATTTTAAGTATCGCAAGTTTTTTAGAAAATGGATTAAAAGATGAGATTATAAACTCAAATGCGGATTTTATTTATATGCACCCAATTGACAAATCATGCTTAAAAAATAGATATAAACAGTTTATAAAATATGAAGTTGGAAGCGAAGAGGCTATTTTTGCACTATTATTAAATTTCTTTGCAACAAATTTAGATGAAGATTTAGAAAACTATTTAGATGAGCTTGATATTGGTTATTTATCAGCTGAAAGTAGTGCTGGGGAAGAGGAGTTTGAAGAGATTTTAGAAGATTATAAAAATGCTAAAAATCCTTTACTAATAGTTGGAGAAGATATAAAGAATCACAAAAGAGAGAGAAATATTTTAAATATCTTAAAAAAACTAGAAGAGTTTTCAAAATTCAAAATTGTTTTTCTAACAGATGATTTAAAAACATCAAACGATGAGCAAAAAGTACTTGAAAATGTTGAAGATTTAAAAAGCTTCAATGGAACAGTTATTTATAAAACATCTATAAATAGTGATTTTTTAGTAGTTAGTCAAACATTTGCAAATATTGCAAAAGTAAAAGATGGTGATAGTGTAAATATTTTATCAAAAGATGAAAGCTTTAAAAAAGTTTTAAAAGTTGATACAAATCTTTTAGGAACAATCGCCCTAATAGATATTTCAAACAGTAAAGATGAAAACTCTTACAAATATCTTCAAGTAAAAATAGAAAAAGCAGAGTAAATCTATGGCTAAAATCAAATTCACAATAGACAACAAAGAACTAATTGCAGATGAAAATCAAACTATATTAAATATAGCAAGAGCAAACAATATTTTCATTCCAGCTTTATGCTACTTAAATAAGTGCAAGGCAACTTTAGCTTGTAGACTGTGTTTGGTTGAAGCCGATGGAAAACAGCTTTACGCTTGTAATGCAAAACCAAAAGAGAATATGCAAATAAGCACAATTACAGAAAATATTGCAAAAGAGCGAGAAGCTATTATGCAAGTTTATGATGTAAATCACCCTTTACAGTGTGGAGTTTGTGATAAAAGTGGAGAGTGTGAGTTACAAGATTATACACTATTTATGAAAATAAACTCACAAAACTATGCAATAGAAAATAGCCATAAACCCACACAAAAATGGGGAGTTATGGATTATGATGCATCTTTATGTATAGTTTGTGAAAGATGTGTAACTGTTTGTAGTGATCTGATTGGTTCAAACGCTTTAAGTACACTAAAAAGAGGTGCAAAAGAGCTTGATAAAACACTAAAAGAGTCTATGCCAAAAGATGCATATGCCATGTGGAATAAGCTAAATAAATCTTTGATTGGTCACGATAGTAGCCTTTGTGTAAGCTGTGGAGAGTGTATTGCAGTTTGTCCAACGGGTGCTATGCTAAATCCAAATTTTCAATATAGTTCAAATGTTTGGGAACTACAAAAAATCCCTGCTTCAAATCCACACTCAAGTGATTGTGCACTTTTATATTATGAAGTAAAACAAAAAGGTGTTTTTAGTTTCAATGAAAAAAAAATATATAGAGTAAAAAACGATAGCCATTTTAGTGCTTTAAATGGAGCTGCAAGATTTATGTTTAACTATGAAAATAGTGCAAAAAAAGATGAAATAGCTTTTAATAATGCAGTTTTTTCTTTTAAAAATGCAAAAAATATAATATTCAATTCATTTATAACAAATGAAGAGGCATACATTTTACAAAAAATATCAAATAAAACAGGTGCAAAACTTGTAAATAGTGAAGCAAAAAGATATAAAGAGTTTTTAGAAAACTTCCATTCTACAAGCGGGAAAACCCTATATAGTGGAAATTTAAACAAAATAGAAAAAAGTGATTTTATAATATCTCTTGGAGCATTTTTAAAACAAGATGCACCTAGTGTTAAAAATTCACTAAACAATGCTTTAAAAATGAATAAAGCAAATGCCCTATATTTTCACCCTTTAGAGGAGATTATTACAGCTAGTTTTGGTAAAAAAGGGAAAAATATTGAGCATATTTACCATAAACCAATGCTTGAAGAGTATATTTTAGCTTTTATTCTAAAACTATTTACAAAAGAGAATCTAAATCATCTTGAAGAGCTTAGTTTTTATTTAGAAAAACTAGAATTAAATGAAGAGTTCTTAGAAACTATTTCTAGCTTTAGTGAAAATAAAACAGAGTTTAGCTTAATTGTTGGAGAAGATTTAATCTTCCATCCAAGAGCTAGAAATCTTGCACTTTTATGTGGATTGATTGAAAGATATACAGATTTTGAAATATTAATAATTCCTCCAAAAACAAATAGTTTAGGAGTTGCACTTTTATGCGATTTAGAAGAAAAAGTAGATGGATTTAGTATTGGATATAATGTGGGACATAGTGAAAATGCAGACTTTATTTTAAGTAGTTTAAACCAAAATGTAGAAAACAGAAACAACTATCTTGATATGCCAACACTTCTACAACAAGAGGGAACTTTTGTAAATATAGATAAAACCTTAGTTCCTACAAATGCAGCTTTGGCTTATGATGGATATACTTTAAATGATATTGCAAATGAGATTTTAGATGAAAAAATGGAGTTTACAATAGATTATACAAAAACTCTTCCTACAAATAAAGGCTTCAAAAATATTGAGTTTGATGAACTTCCTAACTATTTTGGAAATGATCAAATTGAGTATAGAGGTTATAAAATTGAGAGTTTTACAAGTTCTAGTCAAAAAATATTTGAAGATATTGTAAGAGTAGATGAAACTTTAGAAGATGATGAAATCTACATTTATAAAGCAAATCCACTAGATATTTTTAATGAATATTGTGCAAAAAGTGCAAATATTTTAGAAGATAAGCTATTTATTTCTGAAGATTTTGCAAAAAAATTTGATATTGAATTTAAAGATAATGTAAAAAATAGTGTAGAGTTTAGTTTTAATAACAGTTCTTATAGTTTTGCTTTAGAACTTGATTTACAGCTAAAAGGAGAGATTCCATATCTTTCAAGCTATTTAAGAGATTCTAAATCAAATGAGATTTTTACAAACTCAAGGTTTCAAAAAGTAAAATTACAAATAAATAGTGAGGCAAATTAATGCAAGAGTTTGTGATTGTAACTATTTTAAAAATCTTTATTGTTTTAGCTGTTTTTGGTTTTCTTGCAGCCTTTACTACATATATTGAAAGAAAAATCTTAGCATATTTTCAAAGAAGACTAGGACCCTCAAATGTAGGACCTTTTGGAATTTTACAACTATTAGCTGATGGTATAAAACTATTTACAAAAGAGGATTTTGTTCCAGCAAATGCAAATAAAGTAATATTTTTAATTGCACCTCTTATTACTGTTTCAACAGCATTTATTGCTATGAGTGCAGTGCCATATTTTGGAAGTTTTGAGATTTTTGGATATAAAATCAATCCAATTATAAGTGATATAAATATAGCTGTGCTTTTTGTTTTGGCAGTTGCTTCTGTTGGGCATTATGGGGCACTGCTTGCTGGTATGAGTAGTGCAAATAAATGGGGACTTTTAGGGGCTGCTAGAACAACTATTCAACTTTTATCTTATGAAGTTGTTTCAGGGCTTTCATTAATTGCACCAATTATGCTAATTGGAAGTTTTTCACTAATTGATATAAATAACTATCAAGAGGGAGGTGTTTTAAACTGGTTAATATTTTCTCAACCACTTGCATTTATTCTATTTATGCTTTCAGGTTTTGCACAAACAAATAGAACTCCTTTTGACCTCCTTGAACACGAAGCAGAGCTAGTTTCTGGATATGTTACAGAGTATTCAGGGCTTAGATGGGGAATGTTTTTTATAGGTGAATATGCAAACCTTTATACAATCTCTTTTTTAATAGCCTTAATTTTTCTTGGTGGATTTAATCCACTTTGGATAATTCCAGGTGGTTTGGCAATAGTTTTAAAAGTGATGTTTTTAATCTTTGTTTTTTTATGGGCGAGAGCTACTCTTCCACATATTAGACCAGATCAACTAATGTGGCTTTCTTGGAAAATCTTAATGCCACTTGCAGTAATTAATATTTTACTTACTGGTTTTATTGTAATGATTTAAGGTAAAAAATGAAAAAAGATAGTTATAAAATAGTTTTAGAAGAGCGTGAGCCTTTATCAAATTTTGATATATTTAAACAAATTGTAAAAAGAACTTTTAAAGGTGAGATATTTTTAGGGCTTAAAGTTACATTTTCTATTATGAAAAGAGCTTTGCTTAATAAAGAGATGGCAACAGTACAATATCCAAAAGAAAAACTTCCTGTAAATGCTAGATATAGAGCAATTCACAGGCTTTTAAGATTTGTTGAATCAGAAAATGAAAGATGTATCTCTTGTGGGCTTTGTGAAAAAATATGTATCTCAAACTGTATAAAAATGGAAACAAGAGTTGATGAAAACTCAAGAAAAGAGCTTTTAGAATATACAATAAACATGGGAAGATGTATCTATTGTGGATATTGTGCTGAAGTTTGCCCTGAAGTAGCAATAGTTCATGGAGATGATTATGAACAAGCAAATGAACAAAGAAGTCTATTTTCTCTAAAAGATGATATTTTGACAAACACAAAAAAGCTTCAAAGCCAAGTTGAGTTTGAAGGATTTGGTAGCATCTCAAATAGTGCTGATAAAAAAATTAAAAAAACACCACAAGATTTTTAAGGATGAAATATGTTTGAGATTGTTGCATTTACTCTGTTTTCAGCTTTAAGTATCTCTATGTTTTCTATTACAGTTTTTACATCAAATACGCTTTATGCACTTAGTTCACTTGCTGCTGGAATGATATTTTTAAGTGGTTTTTTCTTCTTACTTGATGCAGAGTTTTTAGGAGTTGTTCAAATTGTAGTTTATAGTGGAGCTGTTATGGCTTTATATGCCTTTGCTATGATGTTTTTTGACTCACTTAGCGATATTTATGAAGATATTAAAAAACAAAGAAATGTCTTTTTATTATCAGGTCTTAGTGCTTTGATTTTAGTTGTAATCTTAATTGCACCAATTTTAGGACAAAAACTAGAACTTGAAAATCATACAGATGAAAACCTATCAAATGCTGTAAACATTGGACAAGTTATATTTACAAAATATATTTTAGTTTTTGAACTAGCCTCAATTATGTTACTTCTTGCCATGATTTCTGCTATTGTTTTAGCTAGTAAAAATATGGATATTTCATACTCTGAGCTAAATGAAGAGAGAATTGATGAGCTAGAAAGCACTCAATCAAAAAATCAAGAGGAGCAAAAATGAGTCTAAATGCCTATTTGATTTTAAGTGTAATTCTATTTTTTATAGGACTTATTGGAATTTTAAGAAGAAAAAACCTTCTAATGCTATTTTTTGCAACTGAAATAATGCTAAATGCAGTAAATGTAGGTTTTGTAGCAATCTCTAAGTTTTATGGCGATTTAAGTGGTCAAGTTTTCTCATTTTTTATTATTGCAGTTGCAGCTAGTGAAGTTGCTATTGCATTAGGACTTTTGATTTTATGGTACAAAAAAGGCGGAAGCCTTAATCTTGATGATATTGCGAAAATGAGAGGATAATATGGAAAATTTTATATATATAGCCCTATTTTCGCCACTTGCATTTGCTGTTTTTAGTGCTTTTTTTGTTTTAGCCAAGAAAAATACTCTTTTAGGATATTTGGGATTTTCATCAATTGTTATATCTTTAATTGCAAGTTTAAATCTATTTTTCCATATCTTTATAAATGATTATGGCTTAAAAATATATCTATTTGAGTGGATGAGTGTTGGAAATTTAAATCTAGGTTTCTCTTTTAGCGTTGATAATATAAGCGTAGTTATGATGCTAGTGGTTACTTTTGTATCTTCAATGGTGTTTTTATACTCAATTTTTTATATGTATAAAGATGAAGCATTTAATAGATTTTTCACCTATCTTTCACTATTTGTTTTTTCAATGCTAGTTTTAGTTCTAGCTGATAATTTTGCTGTTTTATTTATAGGTTGGGAAGCTGTTGGGCTTTGTTCATGGCTTTTAATTGGATTTTGGTACCACAAAAAAAGAGCATCAAAAGCTGCAAATGAAGCATTTGTTTTAAATAGAATTGGTGATATTGGGCTTATGTTTGCTATGTTTGTAATATTTTGGGAAGTTGGAAGTTTAGATTTTGATATATTTTTCAAATCTCTTCACTTTTTAGATAGTTCTAGTTTAAACCTAATTGCAGCACTTCTGTTTCTGGCAGCCATGGGAAAATCAGCACAATTTCCACTACACACTTGGTTAGCAAATGCTATGGAAGGACCAACTCCTGTTTCAGCTCTGATTCACGCAGCAACCATGGTAACAGCTGGAGTTTATTTAATTATTAGATGCAACGAACTATATGTTTTAACACCAGATATATCTTATTTTATAGCATTTTTAGGTGCATTTGTTGCAATTTTTGCAGCTTCAATGGCAATGGTAAATAATGATTTAAAAAGAATAATAGCATATTCAACTCTTTCACAACTTGGATTTATGTTTGTTGCAGCTGGGCTTGGAGCTTATTGGGTGGCACTTTTTCATCTTACAACTCACGCATTTTTCAAATCAGTTCTATTTTTAGGTGCTGGAAATGTGATGCACGCTATGAATGACAAAGTTGATATTAGAAGAATGGGAAATCTACACAAAGATTTGAAAAAAACTTCATATATTATGATAATTGCTTCACTTGCACTTAGTGGAATTTTTCCTCTTTCAGGATTTTTCTCAAAAGATAAAATCCTAGAGAGTGCTTTTGCAAACAGCTTTATTCTTTGGAGTGTTTTAATAATTACTGCATTTTTAACAGCATTTTACTCTTTTAGACTTATTATGAAAGTGTTTTTTGTAAAATCAAATCAGCCACTTGATTCAAAACCACATGAAGCTAGTAAAATTGCAATTTTTTCTATGCTTCCTTTGATATTTTTAGCAGCTATTTTTGGATTTTTTGAAAAAGAGTTTGAAGAGTTTACAACAAATCTTCTTCCAACATATAGTGCAAATTTATCTTATGAAACAATTTATATTTTAATAATTATTACTTCTCTTGTTTCAATTTTTGGAATAATATTTGCAATTTTTAGATACAAAAACAGCACTTATAGCTTTAAAAAACGAAATATTTTTCAAAGAGTTTTACTAAACCAGTACTATATTCCAAATATATATAATATTTTTGCAAAAGTTTATTTATGGTTTTCAAAACTTATTTTTAAATATATTGAAGATAAATTAATAGATAAAACCATAGATAATATCGCAATTAGTGCATATAATATGGGATCAAAATTCAAAGTTATTCACAATGGAAACCTATCAAGCTACCTTAGATTAATCGTTGGTGGAGTATTAATGTTTTTAATTGTAGTTTTAATTTTGGCAATTTTATAGGAGAAAAAAGGTGCAAAATATTCTTTCAATGCTTATATTTTTTCCAGCAATTGCTGCAATTATAGGCTTTTTAATTCACAAAGATTCAATGCGAACTTTTGCAATAGTTGCAACTTTTGTTGAGTTTATTCTATCTTTGATTTTGTGGTATAACTTTGATGTATCAAATCCAGATATTCAATTTATGCAAAATATTCCAATAATTAGCACTTACGGTATAAACTATATTGTAGGTGTTGATGGAATTTCACTATTTTTAATAGTTATGCTTTGTTTTATGACGATGATTGCTGTAATTGCATTAACTGAAAAAAGAGATGTGAAAAATCTTTTGATTACAATGCTATTTTTAGAGATGACAATGGTTGGAGTTTTTGCATCTTTAGATGTGATTTTATTCTATATTTTTTGGGAACTTACAATCATTCCAATGTTTTATATAATAGGATTTTGGGGATATGACAAAAGACTTTATGCAGCTGTTAAATTCTTTTTATATACATTTTCAGGTTCACTAATAATGCTTATTGGAATTTTATATTTTGGATATATTTATCATGAAACAACAGGCATTTGGAGTTTTGCACTAGAAGATTGGAACAATATTAGTTTAAATTTCAATCTTCAATTATGGCTATTTATAGCATTTTTCATAGGATTTGCTGTAAAAATGCCAATGTTCCCTTTTCATACATGGTTACCTTTAGCTCACGGTCAAGCTCCAACAATTGGTTCAGTGGTTCTTGCAGCAATTTTACTAAAGATGGAAACTTACGGATTTATTAGATTTTCACTTTCACTATTTCCAGATGCAAGTGTAACTTTAGTTCCACTTCTTGCAAGTTTAGGAATTATTGCCATAATCTACACAGCTTTAATAGCTTATGCACAAGAAGATATGAAACAGCTAATCGCCTACTCATCAATCTCACATATGGGGATAATCACTATTGGAGTGTTTGCTCTAAATGTAGAGGGAATTAGTGGAGCTGTTTTTTTAATGATTGGTCACGGAATAGTTTCAGGTGCACTTTTTATGTGTGTAGGATTTTTATATAGTAGCACAGGAACTAAAAAAATAGCAGCTTTTGGTGGATTAGCAAAAACCACTCCTATTTTTGCAACACTATTTATTATAGTTTTAATGGCATCAATTGGATTACCTTTAACAATAGGTTTTGTTGGAGAGTTTTTATCGCTTCTTGGATTTTTTAGATACTCTACAATTTTAGGATTTATTGCTGTTTTAACAATAGTTTTAAGTGCTATTTATATGCTTAGTATGTATAGAAGAACATTTTTTGGAAGAATAAATAGTATAAATTCAAAACTAAAAGATGTACAAGGAAGAGAACTTTTTGCACTTTTTTCTTTGGTAATAGTGATTATGTTTTTTGGAATTTACCCAAAACCAATTTTAGAACCACTAAATAACTCTGTAATAAAACAGGTTCAAAATATGCAAAACAAAGCTATAAACTATGAAACAAAAGAGAGATTAATATATTTAAACTCTATTGGAAAGGGTGAATAATGAATATTATAAATATTGATATAGACTCTTTAAACCTTTTTGCAATTGCTCCTATGTCTTTGGCAATTTTAGGAGCTTTAAGTATTATTCTAACAGACCTTTTTGCAAAAAACAAAGATAAATCTTTATACGCATTTTTAGTAATTTTGTTTTTAGTTTTTGATTTGTTTACAATTTTAGTAAATGAAGAAAAAACAAAAGCTATGTTTGATATGGTTTTAATAGATGGTTTTTCTATCTTAGCACAAATTATTATAATAGTTTTTGCTATTTTATTTACACTTTTAAGCCTAAGTCGTCTTAGATTTCAAGAGTTTAGATTTGCAGAATATTATGCAATATATCTAATAATTATTGCATCTTTTCAGTTTATGGTAAGTAGTGATTCTTTGATTTTAATCTTTATAGCACTTGAAACCTCATCACTTGGAATTTACACCCTAATTGCTATGCACAATAGAAGTGCATCAATAGAAGCTAGTATAAAATATTTTACTATGGGAAGTATTGGAAGTGCGTTTTTTCTTCTAGCTTCAATGCTTTTATATGCAAGTACAGGAAGTTTGAGTTTTGAAGGGATTACTTTAGTTTTATCTCAAGAAAATTTTTTGAGTAAAGAGAACTTTTCTATATATATTTTAGTTCTATCTTCACTTGTTTTTATGCTTGTTGCACTTGGATTTAAACTATCACTTTTCCCATTTCATATCTGGGTTCCTGATGTTTATCAAGGTTCAACTTCTCTTATGGCAGGGTTTTTATCTATTGTTCCAAAGATGGCTATATTTATTGTAGCTTTAAGATTTTTTGAGATTTTTATAAAGCTTGATGATGATATTGTTTACACTATTTTATATGCAAGTGTAGTTTTAACAATGACTATTCCAAACCTAATAGCTCTTACTCAAACAGATGTAAAAAGAATGCTTGCATACTCTTCAATTGCAAATACAGGAATGGCAATGGCAACCCTTGTAATTGCATCTCATCAAGCTATTGTAACACTGTTTTTGTACTGGATTTTATTTGCTATTACAAATCTTGGAGCATTTGCCATGTTATGGACAAATAGAGGAAAAGGCTTCAAAAACTACACTTCACCATATCACTTCAAACACTTTAGTGGATTTGTAAAGGTATCTCCAACAACAGCACTTTTACTTGGGATGTTTCTTTTCTCACTGGCAGGACTTCCACCATTTTCTCTATTTTGGGCAAAGTTACAACTAATTGCAAGTGCTGTAAATAAAGGTGAATTAGCACTAGCTATCATAATTATTATAAACTCTGTAATAGCTGCTTTTTACTACTTAAGACCTGTGGGTGCTATGTATTTAAAAGATCCAGATGAGTTTACAAAAACAAACTTTCTAGAGAACTCTACAAGTGTAACAAAAAG
>CANRCH010000034.1 GCA_947629065.1 uncultured Aliarcobacter sp. | reverse complement strand
TATCTAAATTTTGATGATTTATTAACAACAATGCTTGAAGTTTTAAAGACAAATGAATTTAATTTTAAAGAGATATTAGTTGATGAATACCAAGATACAAACCCTCTTCAAGGAAGACTTCTTGATGCTTTTAAGCCAAAATCTCTTTTTTGTGTAGGGGATTATGACCAAAGCATTTATGCTTTTAATGGATCTGATATTAGTATAATTTCTAGTTTTACAAAAAGATATACAGATGCAAATGTATTTACACTTAAAAAGAACTATCGTTCGACTAAACCTATTTTAGATTTAGCAACAAAAGTAATTGAGTTTAATGAAAGAGTTTATCCAAAAAAACTAGAAGTTGTAAGAAATAGTAATACTCATCTTCCTAAACTTCTAGCTTTTGATGAGCTTTTTTCTCAATATGAATATATTGCAAAATTAATTCAAGAAAGTACAAATCCACATAATGAAATTGCAATTATATATAGAAATAATTCAAGTGCGGATGGAATTGAAGTAAATTTAAGAGAGTATGGAATTCCAGCAAAAAGAAAAGGTGGACTTAGCTTTTTTGATGCAGTTGAAGTAAAATATATAATAGATTTACTTGTTTTACAAATACACTCAAACGATATGATGGCATTTATTCATATAGTTGAACATGGAAAAGGAATAGGAAAAGCAATTGCAAAAGATATTTTTGATGCTTTAATAAAACTAGGTCATGGAAGATTACTTGATGGATTTTTTAATTTAGATGAGAGTATTAAAAACCCTTTTGAGACAAAAAGACCAAACTCTCAACAATTAGGGCTTTTTGATGATTTTATAGAACTTGGTGCTATTTCAAAATTTAAAGATTGTAATTTTGAAGAGAATTTTTTTAAAAATCCAATATTAAAACATCCAAAACTATCTGTTGATGCAGCAAAATATCTATATGATATATATTTACTTTTGAAGCAGTTAAGACGAACAAAGAACCCTGAATCTATGGTTACATCAATAATTTCATCTATGGCATATTCAAAAATAAAAGATAGCTTATCAACAAAAAGAGCAACACAAAAAGATGGTGAAGTAAATCCCATACAAAAAACAAAAGCACTATCAAAAATAAATAGAAAAGCATTACTTCTTAAAAATTTATCAAGAAATTTTTCTGATTTAACAAAATTTATAAACTCTATGATTCTAGGTGGAAGTGAGATGAGTGAAGGAGATGGAGTAAATCTTCTTTCAATACACGCAAGTAAAGGTTTAGAATTCAAAGAAGTTTATGTAATTGATTTAATGGATGGAAGATTCCCAAATAGAAAACTAATGAGTAAAGGTGGAAGTTTAGAAGAGGAAAGGCGACTTTTTTATGTTGCAGTAACAAGAGCAAAAGATATTTTATATCTATCTTATGCAAAATATGACAAAATAAAAAAATTAACTTTTGTAGCAAGTCCATTTTTAAATGAAGCTGGAATGATTGCAAAAGATGAGAGCAAAGATTAGGATATAGTGAATTTATGGAAAAAATAGTATTAATTATAACAATTTGTTTAATTATAATGACCTCTCCTATGTTGTCAAAATTTTTAAAAACACCAGTTGTAGTTGTTGAGATTCTTTTAGGATTAATTTTTGGTTATTTAGGTTTTATTTATGATGATGAAACATTGAAACTTGTTGCTAAATTTGGATTTATATATTTGATGTTCCTTGCAGGTTTAGAGATAAACTTCCGATTAGTAAAGGTTATTAAAACTACTTTAGCACTAAATGTTGTTATATATTTTGTACTTTTATATGGTTTAGCAGGTGTTATTTGTTGGTTATTTGATTTAGGATTAACATATTTTGTAGCACTTCCAATTTTCTCACTTGGAATGATTATGATGTTAATAAAAGAGTACGGAAAAGAGCAACAGTGGTTAAATCTAGCACTATCAATTGGAGTTGTTGGTGAGATTATTAGTATTCTAGCCTTAACACTTTTTAGTGGCTATACAGAGTATGGATTTGGAAAAGATTTTTTCTTTTCTATTATTACAATTATTACTGTTGTTATTTCAACAATTTTACTTCTTAGATTCTCATATATGCTTTTTTGGTGGTTCCCAGAGCTTAAAAAATATCTAATTCCTGAAAAAAAAGATGATAAACACGATCAAGATATTAGATTCTCAATAACTTCACTTTTGATTTTAGTTTCAATTATGTTAATACTAAAAATCGATGTTGTACTTGGGGCATTTACAGCTGGGCTATTCTTTAAAATGTTTTTTCATAAAAGAGAAGATTTATTGCATAAAATTGAGTCTTTTGGGTTTGGTTTTTTTGCCCCAATATTTTTTATTTATACAGGTTCAACTGTAGATTTAAATATGGTAGATATGGATATTTTAAAACATGCACTTTTTATCATGTTGGCAATTATTACAATAAGATTTATTAGTTCAAATCTAGTCTTTTTAAACTATTTAAAATTTAGACAAACAACACTTTTTGCACTAAGTGATTCAATGCCACTTACCTTTATGGTTGCAATTGCTATGATTTCATATAATTATGAATTAATAACTCAAGCTGAATACTTCTCATTTATTATTGCTAGTATGTTAGATGGACTTATTTTAATGGTTGTTATTAGAAAATTATATAGAAGATTTTTTCCAGAAAATTTACAACAAAAAGAGTAAAAATAATTTTTCATATAAGGTAATGTTTTTTAAATTATAAGATACAAAAATAACAGAAAAACAAAAAGTAACACTTGCTACTTTATTGCTATTTTCTTGAGTAAAAGAGGAACTTTTGCATAAGAAAAAGTGATATTTTAAGTTTTGTTTTAACTTATACAATCTATAATGAATGCGACTATTAGATTTTTAAAAGGTCAATTTTTTTAGGAGGTCAAAGTTGATGAGCAGCAAAGATGTAGAAATTAAAAGAAGCTCTAGTGTAGTAGATGCTACAAGCAGAAGAGATTTTTTTAAGAAAACTGCTTTATATTCAGCTGGAGCCTTAAGTGCAGCGTCTGTATTATCGCCTGTTTCTTTAAAAGCAGATGACAAAGCAATAATAAATGAAGCTCCTTGGGGTACAAAATTAGGTGATCCTGTAACAAAAAACTTATATGGAGTTCCATCACCTTATGAACACAATAATATAAGAAGAACACACGATTTATTATCATCAGGTGATGCATATGCTTCAATTTCAATGTGTCCTATTCATGAAAGTGAAGGAATAATTACGCCAAATGGACTGTTTTTTACAAGAAATCATGGTGGAACTGCACATGTTGATCCAAATGAATATAGATTAATGATTCATGGAAAAGTAAAAAGAGAAGTTGTTTTAACTTTAGAAGATTTAAAAAGATATCCAAGTGAAACAAGAACTTACTTTATTGAGTGTCCAGCAAATGGAAGCCCAGAGTGGAGAGCACCACAGTTTAACAGTTTACAGTTTATGAAAGGAATGATGAGTTCTGCACAATGGACTGGAGTTATGTTAAAAACAATATTAGAAGATATTGGATTAGAAAAAGATGCAGTTTGGATGTTAGCAGTTGGTAGTGATAATGCATCAAATCCAAGAACAATCCCTGTTGAAAAAGCTTTAGATGACGTTATGGTTGTTTGGGGACAAAATGGAGAAGCTTTAAGAGCTGAGCAAGGATATCCAATTAGACTTGTTGTTCCAGGATGGGAAGGAAATCTAAATACGAAATGGTTAAATAGATTAGAATTTAGTGACAAACCTTGGCATGCAAAAGAAGAGACTTCAAAATATACAATGCTTCAAAAAGATGGAAGAGCTGTAAGATTCTTCTGGGTAAATGAAGTAAACTCTGTAATTACTAAGCCATGTCCTGAAAAACCATGGACACACTTGAAAAAAGGTGATATGGTTGAGATTGAAGGAATAGCGTGGAGTGGTCACGGAACAATTAAAGGTGTTGATATCTCTTTTGATGGTGGAAATAACTGGGTTGAAGCTAAATTAAAAGGTTTAGTATTACCAAAATCTTGGACAAGATTTAGTTATATTTACAAATGGGATGGAAAACCACTACTACTTTCAAGTAGAGCTTATGATGATTTTGGAAATATCCAACCAACAATTGATGAAGAGACAAAAGCAATTGGAGTTGAATCAGTTTATCATAGAAATGCAATTGTAACTTGGGAAATCACAGAAAAAGGAGAGTGTAATAATGTTCAAATTAGAAAACACAAACATGCTTAAAAAGGCTCTTCTTAGTGTTACTTTAGCATCATTCTTAACAAGTTCTGCATTTGCAAAAAATGAAGTAAGTGTTGATGGTGCTGTTAAGTATCCTGTAAAAGATGGAAAATATAGTGCATATCATGTAAATACTCAAGATATGAAAGGATTTAATATTGGTAGAGCTGTAACAAAAAAAGAGTTAGCAGCTTGGGATACTGATGTTATGTTTGATGGAACTGGACTTCCTGAATTTGATATGAAACATGGTGAGCCTGTTTTAGAGAATGGAAAACCAAAAAAAGCACAAGGTAGTGTGGCACTTGGAGAAGAGCTTTATGATGCACAATGTGTAATGTGTCATGGAGATTTTGGAAGTGGTGGAAAAGGTTATCCAATGCTAGCTGGTGGAAGTATTGAATCTTTAAAATTTCAAAGATTAAATCCAGCAGATGAAGAGCCAAATCCAGATGCACCTGTTAGAACTATTGGTTCTTATTGGCCATATGCAAGTACGCTATTTTGGTATATTCAAGAGTCTATGCCATTTAATGCTCCAAAAACATTAACAAATAGTGAAACTTATGCCTTAACAGCATATCTATTAGCTTTAAACAATATTGAAATAGATGGTGAAGAGTTAGATGATGACTATATTTTAGATAAAGAGAAATTCTTAAAAATAGTTATGCCAAATGTAAATGGATTTTATCCAGAAGTAAATACACCAAAAGACCCGCATCAAGGTGTAAAAAATATGACTGAATATTTAAGTAATCCTACACTTTATGGTAAAGGTACAAGATGTATGAAAGATTGTATCAAAGGTGGAACTGATAAATTGTTACTAAAAATTGGTGATGATTTAACAAAAACAGCAAATGAACCACTTTCTACTGTAAGGGATTTACCAAAAATAGATACGAGTAGTCAAAAACCAGGACAAGTTGAGTATGAAAATGCTGGTTGTTCAGCGTGTCACGCAAATGCTGCAATTGGTGCTCCTGTATTAGGTGATAAAGATGCATGGGCAAAAGTTGTTAGTCAAGGTATAGATAAAGTTTACAAAAATTCAATTGATGGTATCAATGCAATGCCACCAAGAGGTGGAACTGATTTAAGTGATGATGCACTTAAAACTATAGTTGATTATATGATTGACTCAAGTAAATAAATCTTAAAAAAAGGAGAGAGTATGGATTTAATCAAAAAAAGTGCATTTGCTTTTGCAGCTACTTTAGTTTTGGCAGTAAATAGTTTTTCAAGCGATGAAGATTTAATCAAGCAAGGTGAAAAAATTTACATGACAAATACAAAAGGTAACTGTATAGCATGTCATGATGCAAATGGAAAAACAATGGATGGACCAGGAAATATGGGACCAAAATTACAGTTTTTATCAGTTTGGCCTGAAGAGGTTTTATATGACAAAGTGTTTGACCCATCAACAGGAAATCCAGTTACAGCAATGCCTGCATTTGGAAGAAATGGATGGTTAAGCCCTGATGAAATTAAAGCGGTTGTTGCTTATTTAAAAACAATAAATTAATAAAAAGGAATAAATATGTTAAATAGAAGAAAATTTTTAGGATTAAGTTTAGGAGCTATTGCAGTTGCAGGAACTAAGTTAAGTGCAGAAGATTTTAGAGCAACTAAACCAAAAGCTTGGGATGCTACAAAAGTAGATGAAGCAGTTAAAGAAATCTTTGGAAAAACTGAAACAGTTGAAGGTGGAATTAACTTAAAAGCACCAGAAATTGCAGAAAATGGAAATGTTGTTCCTATTTCATTTGATACAGATTTAAAAGCAAGTAAAGTTGCAGTATTCCAAGATGCAAACCCAGAAAGTGCAGTTGCAGTATTTACAATTAATGAAGGTGCTGTAATTGATTATGCATTCAGAATTAAAATGGCTAAAACAGGAAATGTTACAGTTATTGCTGAAGTAGATGGGAAATTACACTCAGTTACTAAAGAAGTAAAAGTTACAATGGGTGGATGTGGAGGTTGAGTTAGTTCAACTTTCATAAATAGCTAAAATATAAATATAAAAAATAATATAAAGGATATAAAATGGCAGGTACTACAAAAATTAAAGCAAAAATAGATAAAAAAGGTGTTGTTGAAGTTAAGGCATTGGCTTCTCATGATATGTTAAGTTATCAAGAAGCTGAAAGAGCAAAAAAAGAGCCAAACTTTATTACTTATGTAATTGCAAAAGTTGGTGACAAAGTTGTATATGAAGCTTCTACAAGCCAATTCTTATCAAAAGATCCATATTTTAAATTCAATTTCACTGGTGCAAATAAAGGTGATACTATTGAGATGACATGGAAAGATTTAAAAGGTAATACAGATACAAGTAGTGAAGTAATCAAATAATTTGATTGAAAATAAAAGGAGAGATAACATGTTTTCAAAAATAGTTAAATCTACTGCTTTGTTACTATTTGCAGCTAGTTCTTTAGCTGCTGCAAATTTTAATGAAGGTGCAGAAAAAGACAGACTTGAAATGATTAAATTTTTTGAAGCAAAATTTGAAGATGCTTCTAAAAATTCAGCTAGATTTTTTCCATATTCAGATCCTGAAGAATTAGATCAAAAATATGAGAAAGATATTAAACATATGGATTTTAATATTGGATCTTATGCATACTCTAAAGATGCAAAATTCCAATATGAACAACTAAAAGAGATGCCACCTTATGAAGATGCAATTGATGCAGGTGAAGAGTTATATACTAAAAAGTTTGCAAATGGAAACTCATTACAAACTTGTTTCCCTGATTTAACAAATGCAGGAACATACCCATATTTTGATGAAAAAACTCAAAAAATGGTATCTTTAACATCAGCTATTAATGATTGTTTAAGAGCAAATGGTGAAAAACCATGGGGAACTAAAAAAGGTCCTATGGCTGAATTCCAAGCTTATTATGTAAACGAGAGTAAAGAGGCTGGAAAAGATTTTGATATAAAAATCGAAAGTGAAGCTGCAAAAGCTGCTTATGAAAGAGGAAAAGAGTATTACTACTCTCAAAGAGGTTACTTAAAACTTTCTTGTGCAACATGTCACGTTGATGGGTCTGGAAAAAGAGTTAGAAATGAGATTCTTTCACCACTTTTAGGACAAGTTACACATTTCCCAGTTGTAAGACTTAGATGGGGAGATATAGGAACTGTTGAAAGAAGACTTTCAGGTTGTGTTGTAGATCAAGGACAAGTTCCACCAGCAGATGAGAGCCAAGAGATGATAGAGCTATTATATTTCCAAGCTTATATGTCAAATGGTATGCCAGTTGATGGTCCAGATGTAAGAAAATAAAGGATATAAAAATGAGAAATATTTTTAAATTTGCAACAGTATCAGTAGCATTATCTTTAACTCTTACAACTTTAAGTGCTGAAGATTTTTCGAAATTAGATGTTCAAAAAGAGTGTGATGTAAAGGCGAATGGAGTTGAGAAATTAATTCAAACTGCTGAAAAATACAATAAACTTGCAATTGAGCATAAAGTTGAGTTTATGAGATTTGGTATGAAAAATAGTCAGTATATCGAAGCTTCTAAAAATGCACTACAAAATGGTGCTAAAGAGATAGCTTTAGTTGATGCAAAAGGTGTAGAAACTGGAGAGAAAGTTTCTTTAGAGTTTGCTTCTTGGAGAGCTTGTAGCTTTGCCATTAGTGCTTTAACTCAAATGGAAGAGTCTAAGACAACTTGGAAACTAGCTAGTCCAAGCGACGGTTACAAGTACTAATCAAAAAGTAATGATATTTTAAAAAGTCAAGATATTTCAATCTTGGCTTTTTTTTATTTAAAAAGGAGATTTAATGAGTAAATTAAGTAGAAGAGAATTCGTATATATGATGGCAGCACTTGGTGCTACTCCTATATTTGCAAACTCTCATACAAGAATGGTAGAGACTTCAAAAAATTTAGAAGATTACTACAAATTAAAACCATTTGGAAATGCAAGATTTATACATATGACAGATTGTCACGCACAACTTTTACCTGTATATTTCAGAGAGCCGAGTGTAAACCTAGGTTTTTATGGGAATTTAGGAAAAACTCCACATATTGTTGGAGATAAATTCTTAGAACATTATGGGATTAAAGGTAATAAAAGACTTGAATATGCATTTTCATGTGTAAATTTTGAAGAACATGCAAAAGTTATTGGTAAAACAGGTGGTTTTGCACAAATTAAAACGGTTGTAGATTTTTTAAGAGATAGTTTTGGAAAAGAGAAAACACTATTTATGGATGGTGGAGATACTTGGCAAGGAAGTGCAACATCACTTTGGACAAGAGGAAAAGATATGGTTGGTGCACTAAATCTTCTTGGTGTTGATGTTTGTGTTGGTCACTGGGAGTTTACATATAAAGCTGAAGAGGTTTTAGAAAATGTTGAAGCTTTAAATGCAGAGTTCTTAGCACAAAATGTATTTGTTAAAGAAGATGCTTTAATGAATGATGCACCTGCATTTGATGAAGATACAGGACACGCATTTAAACCATATACAATTAAACAAATGGGTAACGCAAGAGTTGCAATTATTGGTCAAGCATTCCCATATACAACAATTGCGAATCCACAAAGATTTATTCCTGATTGGTCATTTGGAATTTATGAAGATGGAATGCAAGAGCTTGTAAATGAGATTAGAGAAGAAGAGAAACCAGATGCTGTAATCGTTCTATCTCACAACGGTTTTGATACAGATAAAAAAATGGCAGAGCAAGTAACTGGAATTGATTTTATTATGGGTGGACATACACACGATGGTGTTCCTGAAGCAGTTCCTGTTGAAAATGGATCAGGTGTTACTTATGTTTGTAATGCTGGATCTAATGGTAAATTCCTAAATGTTCTTGACCTTGATATTGCTAATGGAAAAATTAAAGATTTCAAATTTACACTTCTTCCAATTTTCTCTGATTTAGTTCCAGAAAATGAAGAGATGAAAAAATATATTGAAGATGTAAGACTTCCATTTATTAAAGAGTTAACAAGACCAATAGCTACAACTGAAGAGACTCTGTTTAGAAGAGGAAACTTTAATGGTTCTTGGGATCAAATTATTTGTGATGCACTTTTAGAAGTAAAAGAGGCACAAATTTCACTAAGCCCAGGGTTTAGATGGGGAACATCTGTAATTGCTGGACAAACTATAACATTTGATGATTTAATGACTCAAACAGCTATGACATACCCTGAAACTTATGCTAGAGATATTTCTGGAAAAGAGATTAAAGATATTTTAGAAGATGTTGCAGATAACCTATTTAACGAAGATCCATACTACCAACAAGGTGGGGATATGGTAAGAACAGGTGGAATATCTTATAAAATTGATCCAAAAGCAAAAATGGGTGAAAGAATTACAGATATTATTTTATCAAAAACAGGTGAAAAACTTGACGCTAGTAAATCATATAAAGTTGCTGGTTGGTCTACTGTTGGAGCACAAAGTGAAGGTGAGCCAGTTTGGGAAACAGTTGAAACATATTTAAAAAATGTTAAACATATTTCAAACTTAAAAGTAGATACTCCTGATATTGTTGGAGTAAAAGGTAATCCTGGAATTATCTAAATAAAAGGCACTTTTGTGCCTTTTTTCTATTTTAAAGATATTAAAATACTATATTTTTTGAATGGAAAAAAGGAGAGTTATGAAACTAATATTTATATTTTTTATTTCTATTTTAAGCCTTCTTGCTGATAGTTTTGAAGATGGTAAAAAAGTTTTTGATGAAAAATGTGCCTCTTGTCATAGAGAGTTTATACCTTTAAATGATATAAAAAATAATTTTTTCTCTCAAGATAATAAAATCCTAAAACTAAAAGCACCAACTGCTAATATGATAGTTTGGGCTATGATGGATAGTTCTAAAAAAATTGGTGATCCAAATGAAGCTGATTTCTTTCAAATTGAAATTGAGAACTTTTTAAAAAGCTATTTAGAAAATCCAGATAGATTTAACTCAATTTGTGATGATGAAGTAATAGGATATTATGACAATAAAGAAAGCATGAAAGGTGAAATAAGTGATGATGAATTCACAGCACTTTCATACTATTTTTTAGAGTACAAAGATAATATAAAAGAGGAAAATATAGAAAAAAACTCTATTTTTACTAAAGAAAAAGAGAAAGAGATTTTAAATCAAGCAAAAAATGAGAGTAAAAAATTGATGGTTTATGCAACATCTGAAACTTGCTTTTTTTGTAAAAGAATGGATAAAACAGTTTTAAACGATAGTGAAGTAAAAGCTATACAAGATGAAAACTATATTTTTATAGAAGTTGATATGGATAAAAACTCACTACCTTTTGATTTGCAAAAAGAGTATAAAAAAATCACTCCTAGCTTTTTTGTATTAGATGATGAAGCTAAACTTGAAGCAAATTATCCAGGATCTTGGAGTAAAAAAGATTATATTGAAATTTTAAAGAAGAATATAAAATGATAGTTGGAAAAGTAATAGATACATTTAGTGCAAGAAATGAACAAAGTTCAATGCCAAGACCAAAAGTTGAGAACTTAAATTTAATTGCAGATTATGGAATAGAGTTTGATAAATTTGCAGGAAAAAACCTTGATCAAACAGTTTTAATTGTAGGATTAAAATCTTATGAAATAGCAAAAAACAAAGATATAGATATTGTATTTGGAACTTTGGGTGAGAATATCTTACTAGACTTTGATCCACATGAATATCTTGAGGGAACAAGATTTAAAATAGGTGAAGCTATTATAGAGATGACTACTGTTTGTAGCATTTGTAAGCACCTAACAGTTTTTCATAATCATTTACCAAAACTTTTAAAAGAGCATAGGGGAGTTTACTGTAAGATAATCAAATCAGGAATGATAGAAAAAGATATGATTGTAGAGAGATTAGAAAGGATAGATAATGTTTAAGAAAGTATTACTAATTTTATGCTTATTTGTTTACTCGTTTTCACAAGATTTTAGTGAACCAAAACCAACTTTTGAAAACCCACGAAAAGTTGTTTACTCTTTGAGTTCTGGGGATTTAGATACAGTTAGTCATACTGTTGGATCAATGTATAATATTTTAAAAGAGTATCCAGCAGAGAGTTTAAAAATAGTTGTTGTTGCCTATGGAAAAGGAATGAGAGCTTTAAAAAAAGATTATGATAAAACTACACTTGACAGAATTAAATCTTTGATGGAGTATGATGTTGAGTTTATAGGATGCAAGAATACTATGGAGACTATGAATTGGACAGAAGAAGATTTTATAGAAGATATAGACTTCGTACAAGCTGGAATTGTAGAAGTAATTGAAAGACAAGTTGATGGCTTTATAGGTATTACGCCTTATTAAAATTATATAAAAAGGAGAGAAAATGATTAAAAAATCTTTAATAGTAGCAGCTTTATTTTTTGCAAATAGCGTTTTTGCAGATGTAAAAAGTGATTGTGAAGCAAAAGGTGATGGATTTATATATGCAAAAAATGAGTGTATAAATTATAAGCTTTTTGAAGGTGATGAAGAGGGGCTAAATATTGTTGTTCACGGAACTTGGGACGAAGGAACAGATATAATTGCTAGATACTCTCCTTTTGCTGAAGATGTGGCAATGAGTAGTGATATATCTACTATTGCACTTGCACTTCCAGGGTATTCACAAAGTTCAAGTAATAATTTAAAAGCAATTGGTTCAAAAGAGATTAAAAACCTTGCAGCTACAAAAGAGTATGTTGAGTTTTTTGCAGAACTTGTAGAAAATTTAAAACAAAAATATGACTCAAAGAAAACTACAATTATTGCACATAGTGCTGGATGTATGCTAAGTGCTACGGCTTTAGGACAAAAAGATGTTTTTGTAGATAGTCTTTTATGTGCAGGTGGAGCTTATGATATTCATAAAAAAGCACCTGAACAAAAAGGTTTAATAAGTGCTGTTGATGTAATAGATAATATCTCAAAAGATACAAATATTATGATAGTTTATGGAACAGCTGATGATGTTTCAACACCACAAATGAATAAAGAGTTCTATGATTTAGCAAAAGAAAAAGGCTTAAAAGTAGAATTAATTGAAGCAAAGGATGCACCTCATATGGAATTAGAGATGACAAATGAGGCTAAAAATGCACTATTTAAAGCATTAGAAAACTAGAGATTTTCTCTAGTTTTACTAAATATATAAAGATTATTTACTCATCATCCTCATCATAAAACTCTAACTCTGTAAAAGCATCAAAAACATTTCTACTGTTTAATTCATCAAACATAGCAATATCTTTAAAATCATCCATAGTTACAACTTTTGAAATAGCTGAAGCAGTTTGTCCATCTTCAATAGCATCTAAAACTCTAGTTTTTAAAAGTGTAAAATATTTTTCTGTATGTTCAAGTGCAGTTTTTCCAGTATTAATTCCATGCCCTGCAACTAAATTTTCCCAAGGATAAGTTTTGATTAAATCAATAGCTTTTAGAGTTCCTACAACTGAACCATCTCTATTTGAAGTGATTCTTTCATTCATTATAATATCGCCTGTAAACATAGTTTTGTTTTCATCTACAAATACCATTAAATCATCATTTGTGTGAGCTTTGTGTGGAAGAGCAATAATATTAATTGTCTTATTCCCAACCTCTATTTTTGTATCTTCACTTATAACTACATCAGCTTTGATAATCTTTGTATTTTCCATCTCTTTGCTATCTAAAATCTCAAAAATTCTAGGTTTTGAATTCTCATCATAGTTTTCATTTATAGATTTTGGAGCATAGATTTTTGAGTTAAACTTCTCTTTATAAAAACTGTTTCCCATCCAGTGATCATCGTGTTCGTGAGTTATTATAATATCACTTACTTTTAAATCTTTGATTTTTTTCATAGCTTCATAAGCTTGTGAAGCAAAGTTGTAGCTAGTTCCACTATCTATTAAAACATACGAATCTTTTGCATCAATATAGCAAGAGTTTGCCATAAATCCACCATTTTCTCTTGTTGGAGCCTCTTTTTTACCAAAAAAACACCATGTTGAATCATTTACTTTTACAGGTTCTAAATTATAATCAAATGCAAAAAGCGAACTACAAAGTGCTACTGAAATAGCAATTTTTTTAAACATATAAATCTCTCCTTTAATATAATAAAAATTTATTATATAGTAATATCACTTTCAAATATGTAACAACGATATAAAGGGCATAAAATGGATAAAAAAAGAGAGATGATTTTTAATTTAAACAGTTTTTTATTAGCTTTTAGTGAAGCTTTAAATAGTAAAAAAAGAGCTTATCTAGCTTTAAATATTGCAAAAGAGCTAAAGCTTGAAGATAAAAAATTAGCAGATATTACCTCTTTAGCACTTAGCTTTGATTTAGGATTTCAATCTTTAGAAAAATTTGTCTTTGTAGATAACTCTTGTTTAGAAGATGAAGAGACTTTAGAGATTTTAAATTTTTCAGATGATATTTTAAAAGAGTTTGATTTTGTAAAAAACAGTATTGAAAATAGATTAAAATCAATAGAGTTTGTAAAAAATAGTTCTTATAAAGATAGCATAAAAAATGCCTATTTAGAACTTAGCAAAAATCTAAAATTCTTTTTGGATTTAGAAAACAGTGATGAGATAGTGTTTTTCATCTACTCAAATTTACAAGATTTTACAACAGTTTTAAAGTTTGAAGAGATTTTTAATATGACAAAAGAGCTTCACTCTTTTGAAAACCAAAACTCTAAACTTCTTGAA
>CANRCH010000033.1 GCA_947629065.1 uncultured Aliarcobacter sp. | reverse complement strand
GATATTTTAGACTCAAATATTGGCGTTATGTCAAATGAAAAACTATTTTTAAGTGATGAAAAACTTAAAAGTTTAGGAAACTAATTTTTGCAAACTCTAAAAGATGAAGTGGTTACTACAGCTGATGGTAGCCACACACTTTTCTCAAAAAAATATAATCAACACTTTCACAACACAGAAGATGGAAGTCTTAGTGAAGCTTTAAATAAACATATAATTCCTGCCTTTACTTTTAAAAACAACAAAAAAGAGTTAAATATTTTGGATATTTGTTTTGGGATTGGATACAACACCTTTGCAACTCTTTACTATATTTCAAAAAACTTTTCAGATATAAAAGTAAATATTTTTTCACCTGAACTTGATTTTGATTTAGTTAAATCTTTAAAAAATTTTAGATATCCCAAAGAGTTTGAAGATATAAAAAACTTTAAAAATATTGTAAATGCTATTTCAAATAATCAAAAATATGAAAATGAAAATATAAAAATAGAGGTTTTTGTAGGTGATGCAAGAAAATATATTAGAAGTTTTCAAGAAGATTTCTTCGATATTGTCTATCAAGATGCATTTTCAAGTGATGTAAATTTTGAACTTTGGACAAAAGAGTATTTTAGTGATATTTTTAATATTTCAAAAAACAGTTCAATAATAACAACTTATGCTATATCCACAAATATAAGACTTTCAATGTATGAAGCAGGATTTTTAATTTATGAAACAAGACCAACAAAAAGAAAAATAACTTTAGCTTTTAAAAATAGACAAGAGCTTATTGGAAAATATATTGATATGGAGTTAAAAAAGCTAAGAAACAAAGATGCTTATATGCTTTTAGACAAGAAATATATTGTATAATTTGATAAAATTTTCGTAAGGCTATTTATGAACACTATAATAAAAAAACTAATCAAAACTTTACTGATACTTCCTATTTTTACAACTATTCTTTTTGCAAATGCAAATCAGGTTTTCAAAAAAATAGAGCATGATTTAGACTCAATTATTATAAAAGATTTAAACAAAAAACAGCTAATTTTCCAAAAAGAATCAAACAAAAAAATACGACCTGCAAGTCTAACAAAAATTATGACAGCAATTATGGCAATTGAGAGTGGAAAAATGAATAGTCCTGTAACCATAACACCTGCTATGATAAAAGTCGAACCTACAATTTTAGGACTAAAAGCTGGTGAAAAAGTTTTACTGAAAGATTTAGTAAACGCAGCACTTATAAAATCAGCAAATGATGCAACAAATGCAATTGCAATTTATCTTGGAAATGGTGATAAAAAAAGATTTGTTCACGGCATGAATGTAAAAGCAAAAAAACTTGGAATGAAAAATACAAACTTCCAAAATCCTTGTGGCTTTGATGATACAAATCATAAAAGTACAGCTAGTGATTTATTAAAATTAACAGAGTATGCAATCAAAAATAAAACTTTTAATGCAATTGTAAAAAAAGAGAGCTATACATTTAAAACTCTAAATACAAAAAGAACTTATACAGCAAGAACAAGTAACAAACTTCTAGCAACAGAGAAATATATGATTGGTGTAAAAACAGGATATACAAGCAAAGCAGGTGCTTGTTTGATTGCAAGAGCAAAAGAGGGGAAACAAGACATTTTGCTAGTTATGCTAAATTCTCACAATAGATGGGAGAATACAAAACTAGCTTTAGATACAGTTTTAAAGAAAAAATAGTTTTAAATAGAACTAATTTTTTCTAAAATATATTTTTGTAAATCTCTTTTTGAAACCTCTTCTTTCATTGCTTGATCAAAGATTTTTACAAACTTTTTAGAGTACTCTTCAAAAGCAAAATATGGAAAATGTAAACTCCAAGCTCTTGTGATTACCTCTTTTGTCATAAGTTCTACAACTTTATCTTTAAAAAAGTTAAACCCCATAAAAATAAGTGCCGTTATTACCATTCCACCTACAATTGAAATATGTGAATCAATTTTTGCTAAAGCTGTATGAGTTAATAATGAAACAGGAATTAAAACTAAGCAAACTAAAATAATATAAACAATATATGCTCTTGAAAGTTTTAGCCTAAATCCTAATCTTCCTGCATCAACTTCCATTCCTTGATTGTACTGTTTTGTTGCAACTAGTAAATCTTTTAATAAAACAGGTTGTTTTGATCTTGTAAAAATATAGTTTAATACTCTTTTCGTAATACTTTTTTCTCTTGCCATTATTTTTTCCTAAAATTAATTGTGAAATTCTATCTTACTTTGCTATAATAAAAGCTAAATATAAAAAATAAGGTTCTTTATGAAAAAAATAATTTTTCTAATACTTTGCATATCTTCACTTTTTGCAAACCATTTAGAAAAAACATCTTTACAACTTATGTGGGAAGACCAGTTCCAATTTGCTGGGTTTTACATGGCAAAAGAGAAAGGTTTTTATAAAGAATTAGGACTTGATGTAGAGTTAAAAAAGTTTGAACAAAATTTAAATATAACAGATGAAGTTCTAAATAATAATGCAGATTTTGGACTTAGCTCAAGTTCACTTGTGATTGATAAATCAAAAGGAAAAGATATTATTCTTTTAGGTGCAATTTTTCAAACTTCACCTTTGATGCTTATGGCTTTAGAAAATTCCAGTATTAATAGTATAAGAGATTTTATAGACAAAAAACTTATGATTACAGGTGAACAGCTTGATTTTGCCACTTTTAAAGCTATGCTAAAAAGTCAAAGTGTAGATATATCATCTTTAAAAATCCTTCCTCACTCTTTTAATGTAGAAGATTTAATAAATAAAAATACAGATTTAATGCTTTCATATATCACAAATGAACCTTTTTTGCTACAAGAAAAAGGTTATAATGCAAAAATATTCTATCCAAAAGATTATGGTTTTGATTTTTATGAAGGAATTATTTTTACTTCAAAAAAGTTTTTTGATAAAAATCCAGAGCTTGTAAGAAACTTTTATAAAGCATCTATAAAAGGTTGGAACTATGCATTTTCAAATATAGATGAAGCTATTGATATAATCTATTCAAAATATAACTCTCAAAACAAAAGCAAAGAAGCTTTAAAATTTGAAGCTTTGGAGATGAAAAAACTAGTTTTTGATGAACAAAAAAATATAGGAAAAATCTCAAAAGAGAAGATAAATTTAATTGCGAATACATATAAAGTTATGGGTTTAATGCAAAATAATATCGACTTAGACTCTTTTATTTTTAATCAAACAAAATCAAAAATAGAGTTAAATAGTGAAGAAAAAGAGTATTTAAAAAATAAAAAAAGCTTAACTTTTTGTTCGCACCATGATTTAATGCCTTTTGAAGCAATTAGAAATGATAAACATATTGGAATGCTTGAAGATTATGTAGAGCAGATATCTAATATTTTAAATATTGATATAGATTTTTTGCTTACGAACTCTTGGCAAGATAGCTATAATTTAACAGTTAAAAATGAGTGTGATTTTATTACAACTATTGCTTCAAAAAAAGATAGAGAAGATATTTTGAGATTTACAAATAGTTATGTGGATTTTCCTTTTGTAATTGCAACAAATATAAATGAACCATTTCTTGAAGATATTTCAAAACTTACAAATAAAAGAGTAGCTGTAGTAAAAGGTCTTGCAACTTCTAATCAACTAAAAGAGAAATATAAAAATATAAATTTCATAGAGCAAACAAGTCTTCACAATGCTTTAGATGCTGTAAAAAAAGGCGAAGTTTATGCTGCTATTGATTCACTTGCAGTTGTTGGATATGAGATTCAAAACCACTTTTTAGGTGAATTAAAAGTATCTGGAAAGCTCGAAGAAAACTTCAATTTATATATGGCAACAGCTTATGAAAATAAAGAGTTAGTTTCTATTTTAAATAAAGCTCTATTTGAAATTGATGATGTCAAAAGACAAGAGTTTTTTAATAAATGGCTATTTATAAACTACCAAGAGGCAAATGATTTTAAATATATCTCTAGAATTACTGTTTTGCTTTTAATAATTTTCTTTATACTTGCAACTATTTATAGAGCTGTTTTATTTAAAAAAGCAAATAAAGAGCTAGAAAAAAGAGTTGCTTATGAAATAGAACAAAATGAGAAAAAAAACCAAATATTACTCCAACAATCAAAAATGGCTGCAATGGGAGAGATGCTTGAAAATATAGCACATCAATGGAGACAACCACTTTCAACAATAAGTGTTAGTGCTTCTGGAATGCAACTAAAAAAAGAGATGAATATTTTAAGTGATGATGATTTTAATGATAGTATAAATCATATCAAACAAAGTGTTTCATATCTTACTCAAACGATCGAAGATTTTAGGAATTTTGTTTATCAAGAAAAAAGTATGGAAGCGTTTAAAGT
Organism: uncultured Aliarcobacter sp.; assembly: GCA_947629065.1. Lineage (GTDB taxonomy): Bacteria > Campylobacterota > Campylobacteria > Campylobacterales > Arcobacteraceae > Aliarcobacter. The sequence continues at coordinate 10,224 of CANRCH010000033.1, read as the reverse complement.
AAAAGATGCTGTAAGAAAAACTCTTCAAATTTTAATGCCATCTTTTTCAAAGCATAATATTATTTTAATTGAAGAGTATGAAGATATAGAGATTTTTTCCTATGAAAATGACCTTGCACAGTGTTTAATGAATATTCTAACAAATTCAAAAGATGCTTTAAAAGATTTAGCTGATGATGAGAAAAAACTAATATCTATAAGAGTTTACTCTTTAGAAAAATATGTAAAAATCTCTATTTGTGATAGTGCAAAAGGGATAAAAAATGAGATAATCACAAGAGTTTTTGAACCATATTTTACAACAAAACATAAATCACAAGGTACAGGAATTGGGCTTTATATGAGCAAAAATCTAATTGAACAAAACCTTAAAGGTCAAATATCTGTAGAAAACAAAGAGTTCACTTGCGAAAATGAAAACTACTTTGGAGCTTGTTTTGAAATCTCAATCCCTAAGAAGCAAGATATTTAATCTGCTTCTTAGTCTTAATTGTTTACAAATTTAAATCTTCAACTCTTTAAAATATTTTAACCACTTTAAAACCAAAATTTAGCTACACTCTATACTTAAAAAAACAAATTTACAACTAAAAAATACAATAAAGATTTAAAAGAATATGTCACAAATACCACAATTTACACATTTACACCTACACACAGAGTACTCACTTCTTGATGGTGCAAACAAAATTAAACCACTTGCAAAAAAACTAAAAGAGTTTGGAATGACAAGTGTTGCCATGACCGATCATGGAAATATGTTTGGTGCAATAGATTTTTACAATGCCATGAAAGCAGAAGGAATAAAGCCAATTATTGGAATGGAAGCTTATATTCACAATAGTGAAGATTTAAGCGACAAAACAAATAGACAAAGATTTCACCTTTGCCTTTATGCAAAAGATGAAATAGGATATAAAAATCTTATGTACTTAAGTTCACAAGCATATATAAATGGTTTTTACTACTATCCTAGAATAAATAAAAAGCTCTTAAGAGAGCATAGTGCTGGGCTTGTTTGCAGTGCTGCTTGTTTACAAGGTGAGATAAACTGGCACCTAAACACTCAAAATGAAAGAAATGTTAAAAATGGTGCAAAAGGTTATGAAGAAGCCAAAAAAATAGCACTTGAATACAAAGAGATTTTTGGTGATGATTTCTATCTTGAGATAATGCGACATGGAATTGGTGATCAACACTTTGTAGATGATATGATTTTAAAAATTGCAAGTGAGACAGGAATAAAAGTTGTTGCTACAAATGACACTCACTATTTAGAGCAAAAAGATGCCGATGCACACGAAGCTTTTATGTGTATTGCTATGAATAAACTTTATGATGATCCAAATAGATTAAGACATAGTGTTCATGAATTTTACTTAAAATCACAAGAGCAAATTGCAAAGCTATATGCTGATATTCCAGAAGCTATTGAAGCAACTCAAGAGATTGCAGATAAATGTAACCTAACTATAAAACTAGGAAATCCAACTCCACCAAACTTTAAATTTACAAGAGAAAAACTGAAAGAAAACGGTATGGATATTCCAGAACCACAAAATGAATACTCTTTAGAAAATGACAAACTACTTTTCTCTTTTGAGTGTAGAAAAGGTTTAGAAGAGAGACTTAAACTAGTAGCACCCGAACACCATCAAGAGTACAAAGATAGACTAGAAGTTGAAATAGAGATAATAAATAGTATGAAATTCCCAGGATATATGCTAATCGTTTGGGATTTTGTTAAAGTTGCAAAAGATATGGATATTCCTGTGGGTCCTGGAAGGGGTTCGGCCGCTGGAAGTTTAGTTGCATATAGTTTACAAATTACAGATATTGATCCTATTCCTTATGGATTACTTTTTGAAAGATTTCTAAACCCAGAAAGGGTGTCAATGCCAGATATTGATATGGACTTCTGCCAAAGTAGAAGGGGTGAAATTATTGATTATGTTGTTCAACAATACGGACGTGCAAACGTTGCACAAATTATCACTTTTGGTAAACTTCTAGCAAAAGGGGTTATAAGAGATGTTGCAAGAGTTCTTGATATGCCTTATGCAAGAGCCGATGCAATGGCAAAACTAATTCCAGATGAACTAGGAATCGATTTAAAAAACTCATGGGAAAAAGAACCAAAAATAAAAGAGCTTTGTGAAACAGATCCACTAGCAGCTAGAGTTTGGGAATATGCCCTTGCCTTAGAGGGATTAAATAGAAATGCAGGAACTCACGCAGCAGGAGTTGTTATTTCAAATGAGCCACTTTGGAATAAAACACCACTTTTTAAACCAAGTGGGCTTGATACACTAGCTACTCAATACAACGGAAAATATATTGAAGATGTTGATTTAATTAAGTTTGACTTCCTTGGATTAAAAACTCTTACAGTTATTGAAGAAGCAAATAAATTAATAGAGCAAAGACATGGGAAAAGAGTTGATTTTAAACTAACAGATGTAAACGACAAAGGCGTTTATGATCTGATTCAAACGGGTGAAACTTTAGGACTATTTCAAATAGAGTCTGAAGGTATGCAAAATCTTTGTAAAAGATTAAAACCATCAAACTTTGAGGATATTATCGCCGTTCTTGCACTTTATAGACCTGGACCCATGGAGTCTGGAATGCTTGATGACTTTATTGAAAGAAAGCACGGACGAGCAAAAATTGACTATTTCCACGATGAGCTTGAAGAGGCTTTAAAACCAATACTAGAAAACACTTATGGAGTTATTGTTTATCAAGAGCAGGTAATGCAAATTGTGCAAAGTGTTGGAGGTTTTTCTTTGGGTGGAGCTGACCTTGTAAGAAGAGCTATGGGTAAAAAGATTAAAGAGGAGATGGATAGATTAAAAGGTCAATTTGCTGATGGTGCAGTTGAAAAAAAATTCACAAGAGCCTATGCTGAAGAACTTTTTGATTTAATTGTAAAGTTTGCTGGTTATGGATTTAATAAATCTCACTCAGCAGCCTATGCACTAGTTACTTTTTATACTTCTTATTTAAAATGCTACTATCCTGCTGAGTTTATGGCAGCACTTTTAACGCTTGAAAAAGATAATACGGATAAAGTTGTAAGATATGTAGATGAAGTAAAAAGACTGAATCTTGATTTATTCCCACCTGATATAAACAAATCAGATCTTGTTTTCTCTGCAAAAAAGATTGATGGGCAAGAAGTTGTAATGTTTGGAATGGGTGCAATAAAAGGTGCTGGAGATGTTGCAATTAACTCTATTTTAGCAGCAAGAGAAGAAGCACCTTTTACAGATTTAGCTGATTTTATATCAAGAGTTGATGGAAGTAAAGTAAATAAAAGAGTAATAGAATCTCTTGCAAAAGCTGGAGTTTTCGATAGCTTTGGATATAGTAGAAACGCACTTTTAAGCCAAATTGAAAAGATTATTGAAGCTTCCAATAAATCTTCTCAAGCAAAAAAAATGGCAACAGGTTCACTTTTTGGCGATAGTGCTGAACTTACAACCATAGATGTAGAGCTTGAGCATCTTCCAGAGTTTTCACAAAAGGAGATTTTGGAGCTTGAAAAGGCTAGTTTAGGTTTCTATGTTTCAGGTCATCCACTTGATGAGTATAAAGAACAAATAGAAAAAATAAACTACACACTATCTTCAAGTATAGATGAGCTTGCAGATGGAAGCCAAATTTTAATTGTAGGAAAAATTGAAGATATTACAGAAAAAATATCAAGAAAAGGAGCAAAATTTGGTATTGTTTCAATCCTAGATTATCACGGAACAATAGAGTTTATGCTATTTGAAGATAAATTAAAAGAGCTTCAAGAGAATTTTAATCTAAATGAACCAATAGCATTTAAAGTAAGAATCTCTAAAAATGAGCAGTTTACAAGAATGAGTGTTTTAAAAATAGAGACTATTTTTGATGCACAAAAAGAAAAAGTTAGAATCAAGCAAGAAATAAAGGCTGAACCACCTTTAACTATTGCTTTAGAGTTTAGTGATGATGAGATGATTATGCACAATCTATTTGAACTTGTAGCAAATAATCAAGGGAAAAGAGAACTAAAACTTCTAATAAAAACAAAATTAAATGACCTTGAACTTGAAACTGGTTTTAAAGTTACAAACAAAGTTGAAGAGTTAATATCGACTATAAAAGGAGCGTATATAGTTTAATGAAAATACTTTTAACAAATGATGATGGTTACTATGCAGTTGGGCTTCAAGCACTTATTCGTGCATTAAAACCACATGCTAGAATTAGTGTTGTTGCACCTGCAAAAAACAAATCAGCTTGTGGACATTCACTAACTTTAGATAGACCACTTAGAATGATTTGTGTTGAAGATGACTTTTATAAAATAGATGATGCAACGCCAAGCGATTGTATCTATTTGGCACTTGGAAATCTTTTTAAAAATGGTTACAAACCAGATTTAGTAATAAGTGGTATAAATATTGGTGCAAATATGGGTGAAGATATTACATATAGTGGAACTGCAAGTGCTGCTATGGAGGCTGTTTTACACGGAGTTCCCGCAATTGCAATTTCTCAAGTGTGCAAAGATAGATGTCAGGATATAAAAACTATTGATGATTTTGAGCTAGCTTGTAAAACTATTGTAGATATTGTTTTAAAGATAAAAGATGGGAAATTTCCATTAGATGAAAGAAAGTTTTTAAATGTTAATATTCCTCCAATAAAAGCAAAAGATTGCAAAGGTTATAAAATCACAAAAGCTGGTTTTAGAGAGTATGGAAACGATGCTTCAAGGCACCAAAATCCAAGAGGTGAAGAGTATTATTGGATAGGACTTCATCCACTTATGTGGAAAGAAAGTAGTGATAAATCTTGTGATTTTGAAGCTACAAAAGACGGATTTGTATCTATTACTCCTGTTATGCTTGATATGACTTCGTATAACGATATTGACCGTTTAGAAAAATGGATTCAATTGTAGGCTTTATTCTTAAAGCTATTTTAGATAAAAAAATAAAATTTATAAAAAGGAAAAATGTGAATTTCACAAACTCAATAACAAAACATATAGTAAAACTTGTAGGAACTTTAAAACAAGAAGATGAATTAATAGAGGTTCTTAAAAGAAAATTTACAAAAAAAGAGTTCAAAATATTTGCAGCATTTGAAGAGGGACAAACTTTGGAAGAAGTTATGACTTTATTAAAAGAAAATGACTCAGAAAGAGTTGAAAAAACTTATCAAACAGCTATAAAAAAACTAAATCAAGAGCTATTTAAAAGAGAATTAATAGATATTAATTTTTAATACTATTGTTAAAACTAAAGCTATTTAAGAATTAAGCTTTAGTTTTCATTTTTATCTTTTAACTTATTAAAAGCATTTTGAAGTTTTTCAACTCGTTCTTCTACTTTTTTTACAGATGCTTCCAAAGTAAAACCTTCGTCCATAAGCTCCTTGATTAAAATTATTTTCTTGATATTTACATAATCATATTTTCTTGTAGTTCCATCTTTTTGGCAAGAGGATTGAATAATTCCTTTATCTTCCCAATATCTAAGCTTTCTTTGTGGAATTTGTGTAACTTCTGAAACATCTCCAATTGTTACTAGTAGTTTTGATACTAAATTTGGGTCAAATAATTCTTCAAACATTTTATCTCCTTATATTGTAGCATATTGTACATATTTTGTAATTAATCTACAATTAAGGAAGATTATATTAAATTTTCAGCAATTATTGTAACTAATCTACAAAAAAGGAAAATAAAATGACAAGAAAAATTTTACTAACACTATTTTTAGTGATAAATCTATATTCAAAGGAGAATAAAATGCAAAAGATAGATACAAAAAGTTCAGCTTTGTTACTAATTGAGTATCAAAATGAGTGGTTAGATGAGAAATCTAAACTTTATAGTTTTATGAAAGACAAGAAACAATTTGAAGATTCTATAAAAAATTCTAAAGAGGCTTTGGAGTATGCAAGAAAAACTGGTATAAAAGTAATTCATATACCATTGGTTTTAAGTGATGATTATAAAGAGTTTGGAAATGGTGCAAAATATGGTTTAAGAGCAGTTATCCCTCAAGTTATGACTTGGCAAGGCGATAAAAAGAGTTTTCATAAAGATTTTATCCCAAAAGATGATGAATTTGTTGTAAGTGGAAGATTGGGAGCTAGTGGTTTTGCTGGTTCAAATTTGGATAGTATCTTAAGAAATAATGGTATAAAAACTCTATATATGACAGGTTTTGCTACAAATGTTTGTGTAGAATCAACTTTTAGAGAAGCTCACGATAAAGGTTACAATGCAATAGTTATAAATGATGCAACAAGTAGTTTTACAAAAGAAGAAAAAGAATTTTTTCTTAAAAATATAGTTCATCATTTTGGAGAAAGTATCTCTACAAAAGATTTCTTAAACTCAAAAGTAAATATAGACAAGAAAGATATTGTAAAAAATTTCTATAAAGCTTTAAAAGATAAAAATATAGAAAAAGCTTTAAGTTTTGTAGATGAAAATATAGAGTATTTAGCTGTAAAAGAGTCTAGTCCTACTTTACCAGAGCTATATGGAAAATATAAAGGTAAAAAAGAGTTGATGAGCTTTTTTTCTCATCTGAATGAATATTACAAAACTTTAAATTTTGATATTCAAGTTATAGGCGAAGAAGAAAATAGAGTCTTTGTAAAAGGTTATTTAAAATATGAAATACTAAAAAACAAAGAGATTTATGATACAGATTTTATGGTCTTTATAGAGTTTAAAAATGGATTAATCAAAAAATATCAGTTTTTCAAAGATAGTGCATTTTTAGAATATTTATACAATAAATAGAAGATTTTTTAATCTTCTACTATTAGCTATTAATATTTATAAACTTATCATAACTACCGCTTAAAGAGAAATTTATCTCAAATTCTAAATCACTTATTTTATCAATTCTTACAGAATCTATTCCTAAAATTTGTAATTTTTCATAAGTTAAAAGCTCTCCTTCTTCTAATTTTAAAACATCTCTAAGTATCCAATTTCCAAGCTCTGAATTTGGATTTGACATCAAAGCTTTATTTCCATCTTGACAAACTTTTGATTGCATTGTTTTGCCATTTGGTAATTTTAAATTAAATATTTTATCTCTTGCTGGAAAAAAATCTGGATAAAGATTATGAATAATTGCGGGAATTGGAATATATACCTCATTATAATCTCTCTTTCTACCTCTTGCATTCCATTGGTTTAAGCCACTTCTTTCACTTACTATATGACTTCTTCCATATAAAGGCAGATAAACTGTCTCATAGCTATGATGATTTTGATTAAAATCTAACTCTTTAAGATTTCCTAAACAATCTTCTAAAATATCAAGTGGGTTTTCTAAAATTTTTATAGGAAATTCATAGCATATATTCTCTGTTTCAAATCTTTTTGTTAGAGTATTTTTTGAAGTTAAAAAAGAGTATTCTTCTTTATCATCGTTAAAAGAGATAGAACCTTTGTTCTCTTTTATATTTTTAATTTTATCAATATTTATGAAGCCCATATTTTCTTCAAAAATCTTAAATTTTCCACTATCTCTAATCACACAATGATATATAGATTTCTCTATATTATGAACTCTTTGAGTAAAATCTATTCTACTATTTCTAAGCTCTGCTATTTTTAAAATCATCTTCTCTTTAGATAAGTTTTCAAATAACTTTTTATCTCCACCAAATTCAGCAACTTTTTGAAAAGTTTTTTTATTTCCCTCTAAAAAAGTCTTTAATCCTACTCCTAAAGTATCTTTTTTTGCATCAGCTGATACATCACTTCTTGATAAATCTTCTGCTTTAAATGCTTTACAAAATATCTTTTCAGCAACTCTATAATACAAATATGGAGTTACTGACTCTGAAAATAAATTTGATAATGTTCCAACAATTTTTAGAAATTTTTCATATTCATCTTTTTGATATTTCTCTTGTAAATTAAAAAACACCTATCTTCCTTGAATTGAGTTATTTATTGACTCTGCAATCTCTTTTATAACTGCTACAACAACACTATTTCCACACTGCTTATAAAGTTGTCCATCTGATAAATTTGCGAATTTAAAACTACTAGGAAAACCTTGAAAATTTGCACACTCTCTTGGAGTTAGTTTTCTTATTCCTTTATCGTCTTTGATTATAGGAACATTGTGTCCACCTGTTCCCATATTTGCTGTTAAGGTTGGGCAAACTCCACTTTTATTTTCTCGTACATATTTTCTTCTCCATTGATAAATAGAAGTTTTATCTACAATATCATCTTTTATTTTTTCATATAGAGGCTTATTATTATAATAATATTTTTCATCTACTTTTTTTTCTAGTTTTGATTGAATTGAATCACAATTTTCTAAATTCTTAGGAAACTCAAATTTAATATTATCTAACAAAGCAACTATATAAATTCTCTCTCTATTTTGTGGAACTCCAAAATCTTTGGCATTTAAAACTTGTGAAAAAACTTTATATCCTAAATCTTCTAAAGTCTGTTTTACTACTTTAAAAGTATTTCCTTTATCATGATTTACAAAACCTTTTACATTCTCCAAGAATATTATTTTTGGTTTATGATAAGTTGCAATTCTAGCTACATCAAAAAAAAGTGTTCCTCTTGTATCTTCAAAACCTAGACGCTTTCCTGCTATACTAAATGCCTGACAAGGAAAACCTGCTAGTATAATATCATGAGGTGGAATATTTTTTTCATCTATTTTTGTAATATCTCCATGTGGAACTTCACCAAAATTTGCATAATATGTTTGTTGTGCATATTTGTCTATTTCACTTGAAAATACAAACTCAATATTATCTTTAAAAGCTTCACTAAAACCAAGTCTAATTCCACCAATTCCAGCAAATAAATCTATTGCTTTTAGAGTCATATTCTTAAAATTTTTATTTTGTTTATCTATAATTTTGTTTTGTTCAATATAGCTATTTTCAAATTTTGTCATAATAACTCCTTTTAATTGTAACTATATCTAAAAATATAAAAAGTATCAGAAAACATTGCATATTGTAATGTTTTTAACTAATAGATAGAAGATTACTTAATCTTCTATTCTTATCATCGCAGGTTTTTTAAGAACTACTCCAGAGTTTTCAAGCTCATTTATAGCTTTTAAAATATCTTTTTCAACACAAGTGTGAGTTGTAAGAAGTAGGTTTGCTTTTTGTTCTTTTTTTGATTTTTGCATCATATTTTCTATTGAGATTTCATTGTCACCAAAAACTTTTGCAACTTTTGCTAAAGTTCCACTTTTATCTGCAACTTCAAGTCTTAGGTAATATTTTGTTTTTATCTCATCTTTTGGCATTAAAGTTGGTTTTGTTCCTACTTGTTTTTCAAAGCCTAGCATTGGAGAACCTTTGCCTTTTCGTGCAATATCAATTATATTTGCAATTACAGCACTTGCAGTTGCATCTCCACCAGCTCCTGCTCCATAATACATAGTTTCACCAACTTTATCGCCAATTACTGAAACTCCGTTCATAACTCCATCAACTTTTGCTATCATTTTATCTTGTGGAATTAAAACAGGATGAACTCTTAATTCTATTTGATTATCAACTTTTTTTGCAATTCCAAGAAGCTTTATATTGTACTCAAACTCTTTTGCAAACTCTATATCTGTTTGTTTTATATTTTGAATACCCTCTATTAAAATATCTTCAGGTTTTACATCTATTCCATAAGCAATAGAACCAAGAATTAGAAGTTTGTGAGCTGTATCAAAACCACCTACATCAAAAGTAGGATCTGCTTCAGCATAACCTAAATCTTGAGCTTCTTTTAAAATAGCATCGTAACTTGCACCTTCGTTTATCATTTTTGTAAGCATATAGTTACAAGTTCCGTTCATAATTCCTTGAAGAGATGTGATATTATTTGCACTTAATCCATCTCTTAGGGCATTTATTATTGGAATTCCACCAGCAACTGAAGCTTCAAACTCAAAAGGTGTATCTCCTGCAAGTTCTTGAAGTTCGTATCTATGATATGCCAAAAGTGCTTTATTTGCAGTAACCACTGCTTTTCCTTTTTCTAAAGCCTTTTTTACAATCTCATAAGGTTTCTCAACTCCACCCATAAGCTCAACAACAATATCAATACTATCATCTTCTAAAACTCTATTAATATCAGTTGTAAGCTCTAGCTCTACATCTCTTTTTTTGTCTAAATTTGAAACTACTCCAACAGTTGGAACAATCTCAATTCCAGCTCGT